>JACFMZ010000068.1:0-4579 GCA_019455105.1 Bacteroidota bacterium
TTTACGCACATTGGAAAGGTAACTTCTCACAACAAGCACTGCTCCGCCGATTCCGATTCCGCCCCAGAGAATGGTACCGAACGTCAGATGAATAATATCCAGCCGCCGCAACAGCAAGCCGGTGCCGATAACAACCAGCATTATTCCGACAAGTGGAACTTTTTGTTTTTTCATAAAAATATTTTTATTAAGATTTTGATGAAGCGATTGAATCATCCGGAACAAATAATGCTAACAAGAGATACAGAATAATTCCGGCACCGAAAGAAACAAAACATAAGATAATGTAAAGAATCCGGACAATGCTTGAATCCATAGTAAAATATTCAGCCAAGCCGCCGCAGACACCGAATAATTTTCTATCCAATCTTGAGCGCCGCAATTCTCTATATCGCGGCGGCGCTTCTGTTTTTCCTGTATCCGTTGTTTCAGAACTTGCGTGAGAAATTTCCGGCGTTGTTTGGCGGTAATAAATAATTGCCATTCCCGCAATTATTAAAACAATCGGAATAATATATTGAAAGACTGATTCAAAAAAATCGGACAGCGAAAACAGATTAAAATTTTCCAATAAGAAAAATATTCCAACAGCCACGAGAACATACCCTAACAAAGAACGAAAACCTCCGGGTGATTGAGGCGCTGAACGTTGATTTCCAGCAGTTTCCGAAGCTGTCGGAGTTTCAATTGTTTGATAAGGTTTTTTAGGAATGATAAAAATACAGGCAATGTAAAGAAGAATGCCGGTTCCGCCGAACACAATAAGAAGCACCCAAATAATTCTTATGACGACCGGATCGACATCAAAATATTCTGCAATACCGCCGCACACTCCGGCAAAAACTTTATTCGATTGAGAGCGATATAATCTTTGATTGTTCATTTCTTCTCCGCATTTACTCTTTTACTACGAAAAGTAATAAAAAATGTTACGTTGTGTTAACGGCATCGAATTACGTGCGATTCTGCGGCAATAATATCGAGCCGAACATCATGGGGTTCAGAAGGAATTTCCGGTAATAATTGAAAATCGTAGCAAATGCCGATTTTTATTCCTTCCACTGAACTCAAAAACCGGTCATAATATCCGCCGCCGAATCCGATTCTATTTCCATTATTATCAACGGCAAGCAGCGGCACAATAATAACATCAAAAGCAATCTGCTGTACGGCATTTTCATTACATGGTTCCGGAATTCCCATTGTTCCTTTATCGAGTTCCGAAAGAGAATTAATTTGAATACTGGAAAGGTTTTTATTTTGCTTTTGTATTTTCGGGACATAAAGTTGTCTCTTTTCAGCCAGTATATATTTTAATATTTCTTCTGTTCGTACTTCATTCGATAAAGCGGAAACATAGCAGTGAATTTTTTTCGCTGTTTGAACTTCATTAATGCTGAAAAGTTGTTGAACAATTTGATGGGAGCGAATAACAACTTCATCTGACGAGAGAGATTTTCGTTTCTCAAGAATTTCGGTCCGTATTTCTCTCTTTGTTTTCATACAAAGAAAATACAGAAACTTTTTAAAAATAAAAAAGCCCTCATTCATTGAGGGCTTGAAATACTTTGCGAGTTAAACTTCCATAATTTCTTTTTCTTTTATTGCAAGAAGATCATCAATTTGTTTAATAAATTTATCCGTCAGTTTTTGAATATCCTGCTCGCCCCGCTTCCGATCATCTTCGGAGAAATGTTCTGCTTTTTCCGCTTTCTTTAATGCTTCATTTTCATCCCGGCGAATATTTCGAACGGCGATTTTCCCTTCTTCTCCGAACTTTTTTGTGAGTTTTACTAATTCTCTTCGGCGTTCTTCATTTAATGCCGGAATCGGAACCCGGACAAGATTTGCATCAACAATGGGATTTAAACCGAGATTGGCGGCAATGATTCCTTTTTCAATCGGGTGCAGCATGGATTTATCCCAAGGCGTAACCGCAAGCGAATGTGCATCAACAACACTCACTGTTCCGACTTGATTAAGGGGCATGAAAGTACCGTAGGCTTCCACTTTAACAGAATCAAGAAGTGCCGTTGTTGCTTTTCCGGTTCTGATTTTTATTAATTCATTCCGAACACTTTCAACGGCTTTCAGCATTCGTTGTTCGGCATTGTGTAAAATTTCTTTCAACATAACTTTTTACTCACCTTCTTTATTGAATAACCGGAGCATTCCCGTTCACCAAGGAACCAATTTGCTCACCTAAGATAAGTTTTTTCAGATTATCTTTCACATTAATATTAATTACGGCAAGAGGCAGTTTGTTTTCTTTGCATAATGTTATCGCGGTCATATCCATGACTTTGAGATTCTTCTTAAATACATCATCGTAACTGATAAGCGAATAAAATTTTGCATCAGAATTCGTTTCCGGATCGGAATCATAAATACCGTTAACGCGCGTTCCTTTAATGACAACGTCAGCGCCTATTTCAATCGCTCGAAGAACACCGGCAGTGTCTGTCGTAAAATACGGATTCCCCGTTCCGGCGGCAAAAATAACAATACGTCCTTTTTCAAGATGGCGCACAGCGCGGCGCCGGATATACGGCTCGGCAATACGTTCCATATCAATGGCAGTCTGGCATCGCGTAAACATTCCGTGATGTT
Organism: Bacteroidota bacterium; assembly: GCA_019455105.1. Lineage (GTDB taxonomy): Bacteria > Bacteroidota > Ignavibacteria > UBA10030 > UBA8401 > JACFMZ01. The sequence goes on from JACFMZ010000068.1 coordinate 2,611, forward strand.
CCAGCGTGCTTTGCAACGCCAGGGCATTAATGACCGTCGCCAGCATACCCATATGGTCGCCGGTTACTTTATCAACGCCGTCACCGGAATTTTCCGCGCCGCGATAAATATTTCCGCCGCCGATGACAATGCCGATCTGCACGCCGAGAGAATGAATGGAATGAATTTCTTCGGCATATTGTCTCAGCACTTTCGGATCTATTCCGTATTCATGATCGCCCATAAGCGATTCACCGCTGAGTTTTAAGAGAACGCGTTTATACTTCGTTTCTACTTCCATGAAAGATCTTTCAAATAAAAAGAAAGGTCTCGCAGGGAGACCTTTCAAAAAAATATTATTGTGTTATTTCACCGATTTGAAAACGCTGAAACTGCTTCACGCTGATACCGCCGAGAACATCTTTAATTGTTTTACCGGCATCTTTAATAAAGCTTTGTTCCAAAAGAACTGTTTCCTGATAAAATTTTTCAAGACGTCCCGTAGCAATTTTATCAGCAATGGCTTCCGGCTTCCCTTCATTCTTTGCTTGAGTCTTATAAATCTCCAACTCTTTAGCAACAATCTCTTTGGTAATTTGGTCGCGGGAAATAGTAATGGGATTCATGGCGGCGATCTGCATCGCAATATCACGCGCTAACGTTTTCTTTTCCGGTGAAAATTCCGTTGAGAGTTCAACCATTACGCCTATTTTACTTCCCATGTGAATATATGATTCAACAAAACCGGATTCGGAAGTAATAATTGAAAATCGTTTTATTTCGGTTTTCTCGCCGATCTTTGCCATAATATCGGCAAGCGCAGCAGCCACATCTCTCTGTGCATCAAACGGAAGTTTAAGAAGTTCTTCGTTTGTTTTTGGCGTATGCTTAAATATCACTTCGGAAAGTCCGTCAACAAATATTTTAAAATCTTCTCCGCGGGAAACAAAATCTGTTTCGCAGTTTACTTCAAGAAGAATCCCTTTCTTGGCATCATCGGATATCTTTGAAACAACTAATCCTTCGTTTGCTTCTTTGTCAGCTCGTTTTGCTGCGGTGGCGGCACCTTTTTTCCGTAGTATTTCGATGGCTTTTTCAAAATCACCGTTTGTTTCATCTAATGCCTTTTTACATTCCATCATTCCCGCGCCGGTGCGTTCGCGCAGGTGTTTTACCATATCTGCAGTTACTGTCATAATTATGCTTTTTCTTCTCTCTGTGGTTTTCGGGAACGTCGTTCACGTCTCTCGGATTTTTCCGATTGTTCTTTCTTATCCGTTTCTTCAACTTCTTGTTCTACGGCTACCTGACGTTCTTTGCCTTCTAAAATTGCATCGGCAATAGTTTTTGAAATTAATTGTATTGATTTTAAGGAATCATCGTTTGCCGGGATAACATAATCGATATTATCGGGATCGCAGTTTGTATCAACAATGGCAAACACCGGTATGCCTAAACGATTTGCTTCTCTGACGGCTATTTGTTCTTTTTTCACATCAATAATAAACAAAGCGCCGGGCAGACGCATCATATCCACAACGCCGGAAAGAGATTTCTGTAATTTTTCTTTTTCACGGGTTAGAAATAATGCTTCTTTTTTTGTTATCTTATCGAAGGTTCCGTCCGTTTCCATCTTTTCAATATTCGTTAAACGTTTTACACTTTTACGAATGGTGGTAAAATTGGTTAACGCACCGCCAAGCCAGCGATCGGTTAAATAGAATTGTCCGCAGCGTTTTGCTTCTGCTTCTAATACTTCTTTGGCTTGCTTTTTGGTTCCGACAAATAAAATTCGTTTACCTTCAGCAACAATATTACTAATAGCATTTGCCGATTCATCAATTTGCAGCTGTGTTTTTTTGAGATCGAGAATGTGAACCCCGTTCCGCTCCATAAATACATACGGTTTCATTTTGGGATTCCATCGACGAGTGAGGTGGCCGAAATGCGCGCCTGCTTCTAGAAGTGCAGAAAGTTCTACACGTGCCAT
>JACFMZ010000068.1:4589-16516 GCA_019455105.1 Bacteroidota bacterium
TCCTTTTATGATATGTTGGTTAGTGACTTCTACTTTTTTCATTTTGATACAGAATCCGAAAGTATCAGGACACCGCTGTATCAATCCAAAAGTATGATTGTTAGTTAAAAAATTTTTGAAACTTAAAAATTTGACCGTTACTTTCAAAGTGACGGTCAAATAAAAACTGCGATTAACGTTTGGAGAACTGGAATCTTTTACGAGCTTTTTTCTGTCCGTATTTTTTTCGTTCAACCATTCGCGGATCGCGGGTTAATAATTCATTCGCGCGAAGTGCTTGACGGTGATCTTCACTGGCTTCAACAAGTGCACGTGCAATACCAAGACTTACCGCACCGGCTTGCCCGGAGATTCCTCCCCCTTCAACATTCACTTGAATATCAAACTTGCCGAGAGTTTCTGTTACAGATAAGGGTTTGGTAACAATTGTCCGATGTGTTTCTAACGGAAAATATTTTTCTAAGGGATGAGTGTTTACAGTAATTTTCCCGTTTCCGTTTTTTAAAAAAACACGCGCAACTGATGTTTTGCGGCGACCAACGGCATTAATAGCTTGCATTGTTCTTTATTTCTCCAATTAATTAATTACTAATTCAACAGGCTTTTGCGCTTTGTGCGGATGATCGACACCGGCGTACACCTTCAATTTTTTAATAATACGACGGCCTAAACGATTGTGAGGAATCATACCTTTTACGGCATGTTCAATAACGCGTTCGGGATGATCTTTAATGACATCTTTGAATTTTTCAAAAATTGCACCGCCCGGGTAACCGGTATAACGAAAATATTCTTTAAGCTCAGCTCGTTTTCCGGTGATATGAATTTTTTCTGCATTCACAACAATTACAAAATCTCCGCAGTCCGAATTGGTGGTAAACTGCGGTTTATGTTTTCCACGCAATATGCGGGCAATTTGTGAAGCAAGACGTCCGAGTGTTTTTCCTTCGGCGTTAACAATAAACCACTTTTGTTCAACTTCACCGTCTTTGAAAAAATATGTGCTTTTATCTGCGAAAGCCACGATGTTCTCCTCAATAAAAAATGTTCAAATTTTAGGTAATAAAGATACTTTTTTTCTAACGAAAAATCAAGACTATTTCTAAACTTTTATCAACAGCAATCAAATAGACTAATAGTTTAGCAAACACTCTTAAGTTCTTAATTATTAAATATGACAAATAAAAAGACCGAGTTCGCCAATTAATGGTTCTCTCGGTCTTCTTTACGTTATAAAGAACTTACAATACCAGCAACAGCGGATTTTCCATTATCTTTTTAAATGATTGCAGAAATTGCGCGCCGACAGCGCCGTCTACAACACGGTGATCGCAGGATAAGGTAACTTTCATTGTATTCCCGACAACAAGCTGACTTTTTTCAACGACCGGCTTTTCAGCAATTGAACCAACGGCAAGAATGGCTCCTTCCGGCGGATTAATAATTGCGGCAAAATTTTCTACATCGTACATTCCGAGATTAGAAATTGTAAAAGTGCCGTTGGTAAATTCTTCGGGTTTTAATTTTCGTTCGCGTGCTTTTTCGGCAAGTGTTTTTATTTCAGCATTAATTTCCGAGAGGTCTTTCATATCTGCGCTGCGAAGAACCGGCGTAATCAATCCCTCATCGGTAGCAACCGCAATTGAAATATCAATGCGTCCGTGCTGAATAATTTTGTCACCCGCAAATGAACTGTTTGTTTTTGGGTTTTCACGAAGCGCCATTGCCGCTGCCTTTACCACAATATCGTTATAACTTATTTTAGACGGACCGATTTCGTTGATTGATGTTCGAAATTCTATTGCACGTTTCATGTTAATTTCTATCGTCAGATAGAAATGCGGAATGGTTACTTTGCTTTCCAGTAAGCGTTTGGCAATTGTTTTTCGCATCATCGAAAGCGGAATCTCTTTGCTTTGCATCGGCAGCAATGTTTTTCTACGCGCACCGGAAGTGATTATTGCCTCAACGTCCGCTTTCACTATTCTTCCGTTCGGACCGGAGCCGGTTAATTGGCGAATATCAATATTTTTTTCTTGTGCAATTTTTCTTGCCAGCGGAGATATTTTTATGCGAGATGATTCCGCCGCCGCAGGAGTAGTAGGAAGAGTTTGAACAACCGGTTCCGGCATTGGAGTTGGTAATGGAACTGCTGCCGGTTCTTTCTTTTCGGAAGAGCCTGCCGGGGATGATTCGGAAAGTAAGGCGGTAATATCTTCACCGGCTTTTCCGATGATTGCCAACGGAGCGCCGACTTTAATTCCTTCTCCTTCTTTTGCAAACAATTTAAGAATGACACCCGAATCATAAGCTTCCTGTTCCATATCCGCTTTATCCGATTGAATATCGGCAAGAATATCGCCTGCTTTGATTGATTCGCCTTCTTTTTTTCGCCATTTCAAAATGATACCTTCTTCCATAGTATCACTTAATTTCGGCATTAACATTTTTGTTGCCATTTTTTCCCTTTACCAAATTTTATAATCTTGAATTTGCTTTGTCTCGTTACATTATGAGATTCCCCGCTTTGCTCGGAATAACCAAGAGCTTCTCTGAAAATAACTGTTTCGCATTCTTAGTTATTACTTTCTAACAAGGCAATTCAAAATGGAATTTTATTTCGCTTAAATTAATTTTTAAAAAATATTTAGTTATTTCTGTACAGTACTTTTTTAACTGCCGTAACAACTTTTTCAGGACTCGGCATTGCTTCATGCTCGAGATTTTCGGCATACGGCATCGGAATATCCGCGCTGTTAATTTTTTCGACCGGCGCATCAAGATAATCAAATGCTTTCGTGTGAATGCGATGGGCAATTTCTGTACCAACGCTGGCAAATGGCCACGCGTCTTCTACAATAACAACGCGATTAGTTTTTTTGACCGATTCTAAAATTAAATCTTCATCCAGCGGGCGAAGCGTTCGCGGATCGATAACTTCGGCGTGAATACCATCATTCTCCAACAGTTCCGCAGCTTTTAAGGCAACGGCAACCATTTTGGTCCAGGCAATAATTGTTACGTCGGTTCCTTGCCGTTTAATATCTCCCTTCCCTATTGGAATTAAATATTCGCTTTCCGGAACTTCTCCTTTAATTCCGTACATCAATTCGCTTTCCATAAAGATAACCGGATTATCGTCACGAATTGCCGATTTCAACATTCCTTTTGCGTCGTATGGCGTTGAAGGTGTCATAACAATCAACCCGGGAATATGCGTCATCATTGATTCAAGCGCTTGCGAATGCTGCGCGCTGAGCATATGAGCCGGTCCGTTAGGTCCGCGAAATACAATCGGAACTTTAAATTGTCCGGCAGACATATACCGTGCTTTTGCCGCATGATTGATAATTTGATCGAAAGCGAGAATAGCAAAATTCCAGGTCATCATTTCCACAATCGGCCGGACATTGATTCCCGTTAGAGCGGCGCCGATGCCTATTCCGGCAAAGCCGGCTTCGGTAATGGGCGTATCAATAACTCTTTTGTCGCCGTATTTTTTCCAGAGTCCCTGCGTAACTTTGTATGCGCCGTTGTACTGTGCAACTTCTTCTCCCATAATGAATACTCCGGAATCACGTTCCATTTCTTCATCAATTGCCTGATTTAATGCTTCACGAATTTGTAATAGTGCCATTATCGGTATTTTCCTTTTTCAAAATTTATGCGTACACATTTTCATATAACATTTCTAACGGAGGCTGCGGCGAAGCATCGGCGAATTCTACGGCTTTTAAAACTTCTGCTTTTATTTCTTCATCCATTTTTTCTAAATCTGCTTCCGTAACAATATTCCATTCAATCAGCTCTCGCCCGAATGTTTCAATGGGATCTAATTTTTTATACTCTTCAATTTCTTCTTTTGTTCTGTATTGACCGGGATCAGACATGGAGTGTCCGCGATAGCGATAGGTTCTAGCTTCAAGAAACGTTGGTTTAAATTCGGTTCGAGCGATGGTTATCGCCTTGGAAATTTCGCGATACATTTCAATAACATCCATTCCGTTTACCGCACCGCGGTTCATCATATAGCTGGCGGCTTTTTCATACAAATTATCTCCGGCTACTGCGCGGCTGATTGCCGTTCCCATGCCGTAACCATTGTTTTCACAAATAAATATTACGGGTAATTTCCACAGTTCCGCCATATTTAATGTTTCTTGAAAAACGCCTTGATTGGTTGCCGCTTCACCGAGAAAACAAATGGTTACAGAATCTCTCCCTTGATATTTTGTTGCAAAGGCAGTGCCGGCTGCTAACGGCGTATGACCTCCGACGATTCCCCACCCTCCCATAAATCCTTTTTCAATATCATAGAAATGCATTGAGCCGCCCATCCCTTTTGAAATCCCGGTAACTTTTCCGAATAACTCCGCCATGCTTTCATTAATCGGTACTCCTCTTGCAATTGCCTGTCCGTGATCTCGATAAGAAGTATAGATATAATCATCTTCTCGTAATGCTTCAATAGTACCAACACCAACAGCTTCTTGACCAATATAAAGATGACAAAAGCCGCCGATTTTTCCTTTGCCGTATTCCTGCGCAGCGCGTTCTTCAAACCGGCGAATAAGAAGCATGGAATGATACATTTTAATTAATTTTTCGTTGGTAAGATTTAAATCTGACCAGCGTGGTTGTTTTGTTTTTTTCTTTTCTTCTTTCATTACTAAGGTTTCCATAGTGTGTGTTCTGATTAATTTTTATAATTGTTCTGCGGCGTGATAGGAACTCCGCACAAGAGGACCGGAAGCAACAAATCGAAATCCCATTTCTCGTCCTCGTTCTTTTAACATTTTAAATTCGTCCGGATGGACGAAGCGAACAACCGGCAGATGATTTTTTGTCGGCTGCAAATATTGTCCGATGGTAAAAATATCGCAGTTCACGGCGCGAAGGTCCGACATTAATTCAAAAACTTCGTCTATATTTTCTCCGAGACCGAGCATAATTCCCGACTTGGTAGTAAAGCCGCGTTGTTTTGAACGCTCCAACACTTCTAATGAACGATGATAATGTGCCTGCGGGCGAACTGTGCGATACAGACGCGGAACAGTTTCGATATTATGATTTAAAACATCTGGCTGTGCGTTGAGAACAATGTTAAGCGCTTCTTCACTTCCCATAAAATCGGGAATGAGGACTTCTACTTTACATTGAGGAAGGCGTTTGCGAATTTCAAAAATTGTATTGGCAAAAATATGCGCGCCGCCATCATACAATTCATCTCTGTTTACTGAAGTTATAACGGCATGTTTTAATTTCATTAATTCCACGGCGTCGGCAACTCTGCGCGGTTCATCTTCGTCAACAAAGTGCATCTTTCCTGTTTTTACATTGCAAAAGCCGCAGCTTCGTGTGCAGGTATCGCCGAGAATCATAAATGTTGCTGTTCCGTAATTCCAGCATTCACCCATATTCGGGCATCGCGCTTCTTCGCACACGGTGTGAAGCTTGCGCTCATCAATTAAAGTACGGATACGCGAATAGTTTTCGCCGCCGGGGACTTTGGCTTTCAGCCATTCTGGCTTACGGGTTGAAACTGAAGTCTGTAACAATTCTGCCTTTTCCGATGACTTATCCAAGGCAGATATTTCTTGAATATGAGGTTCCATTTTTTTGTGTAAATGTTGAAGAAGAAAGCACAGAATGTTTTTCTGTGCTTCAGAATATATTTTTTAATTATAACGATTGCTGAATGTCGAAATTCTCAAGGTAGAACACAACTTTCTGCATAAACATTCCGCCGAGAGCACCGTCTATAATGCGATGGTCATACGACATGGAAATATACACCATTGAACGTATCGCAATTGCATCATCAATAACAACCGGACGTTTTTTAATTGCACCAACGCCGAGAATTGCTACCTGTGGCTGATTGATTATTGGAAATCCATACAAATTTCCAAAGCTTCCGGGATTAGTAACCGTAAAAGTTCCGCCGGTTACATCATCCGGCAGCAATTTTTTATTGCGTGCGCGGGATGCTAAATCATTAATTGACTGTGCGAGTCCGACAAGGTTTCTCTGATCAGCGTTTTTAATTACCGGAACAATCAATCCATTTTCTAATGCAACCGCAACGCCGATATTAATATCTTTTCGAATAATAATTTGGTCGCCGTCAACTGAGGCATTCATCATCGGAAAATCTTTAATTGCTTTTACTACAGCCTCAAGAAAGAACGGAGTAAAAGTTAATTTAAAGCCTTCACGTTTTTCAAATGCCGATTTGTGTTTTTCTCTGTAACGAACAATATTGGTAACATCTGCTTCTGAAAGTGAGCCGACATGCGGCGATGTATGTTTGCTCCGCACCATATGTTCGGCAATGGCTTTGCGCATCGTATCCATTTTAATAACTTCAACACGGCCGGCAGGATAAGAAATCGGCGCGGCAGGTTTTATTGCCGGCGGAGTAAATGCCGGCTTTTGCGGTAGTACGGCAGGCGCAGCAGCAACCCTTCCGGATTTTTTATTTCCCACATAGGCAAGAATATCATTCTTCGTTACTCTTCCATTGGCGCCGGAACCGGAAATAGATTCAAGCTCACTCATAGAAATACCTTCGGTTCGGGCAATATTCAGAACTAACGGCGAGTAAAATCGTGAAGAAGATTCGGTTTCAATTTTTTGAGCTGCAGGTACTGCCGGTGAAGCAGACGGCGTTGGCTGAACAACTTTTTGTTCTACAACCGGTGCAGGTGCAGAACTCGGCGCAGCGCTGCTGCTCACAACTCCGGAACCGACAGCGATTTTTGCAATAACGGTATGAACGCTTACTGTTGTCTGAACCGGAAATAAAATTTCAGCCAAAACACCTTCAACAGGAGAAGGAATTTCTGAATCTACTTTATCCGTACTGATTTCGAGAAGTGTTTCATCTTTTTTAATTTTATCGCCGACTTTTTTATGCCATTTAGAAATTGTTCCTTCGGCAATACTTTCTCCCATTTGAGGCATAATAACTTCAACAAGATTTCCGCTTACGGCAGAACTCTGCTTTTGTTCTTCAACGGGCTTCGGTGCAGACGCCGGTTCTTGCTTTGGTGTTTCAGATTTCGGTTGAGAAACCGGTGCGGGTGCTGAAGGTGTAACGGAAGCATTCACATCCGTATTAATTCTTGCAATAATGGTATGCACAGCAACGGTTGTCTGCTCCGGATAAAGAATTTCCGCCAGCACACCGGCATTCGGCGCGGGAATTTCAGAATCAACTTTGTCCGTACTGATTTCCAGAAGTATTTCATCTTTGGCAATTTTATCGCCAACTTTTTTATGCCATTTGGTAATTGTTCCTTCGGCAATACTTTCGCCCATTTGAGGCATCACTACGTCAACTAAAGCCATGAGTTTTTACACTTTCATTAATTAATTAATCAATACTTTGCCAATTCAATCAACGCTGCAACAACTTTTTTTGTATTCGGCAAAAAGAACTCTTCTAACGGCGGACTATACGGAGTCGGCGTATCAAGAGATCCTAAGCGTTGAATGGGCGCATCGAGATATTCAAAACAGTGCTGCGAAATTAGTGCAGAAATTTCTCCGCCGATTCCGCCGGTAATATTATCTTCGTGTGCTACTAATACTTTTCCGGTTTTACGAACAGAAGAAAAAATTAATTCCGTATCCAGCGGCATTAAACTCCGAAGGTCAACAACTTCTACACTCACGCCGTGTTCACTCCGTAAAACTTCCGCCGCTTCCAATGCCATATGTACCATGGAGCCGTACGTGATTACGGAAATATCGTTCCCTTCTCGTTTAATATCGCCTTTGCCGATTTCTATCAAATATTCCGTTTCGGGAACTTCTCCTTTGATGTGACGATATAAGCGTTTGTGTTCAAAATATAACACAGGATTATTATCGCGAATTGCCGCTTTAATTAATCCTTTGGCATCATACGGAGTTGAGGGTGCGACAATTTTAAATCCCGGCTGGTGGAAAAACCATGCTTCAGGATTTCGCGAATGAAACGGTCCGCCGTGAATTCCCGCGCCGCTCGGAAGACGAACCACCATCGGGCAGGAAAGATGCCAGCGATAATGAATGGAAGCGGTGTTATTTACTAATTGACTAAACGCCGTTGTTACAAAATCAGAAAATTGTATTTCCGCGACAGGACGCATTCCCACAACTGCCGCGCCGGTTGCCGCGCCGATAATTGCCGTCTCAGCCAACACTGTATCAATAACGCGCTCTTCGCCAAAATGTTTTAGAAAACCTTTTGTGACTTTGAATGCACCGCCGAAAACTCCTATATCTTCGCCGATAAGAAATACAGACGAATCGCGCTCCATCTCTTCCCATAAACCTTTTGAAATTGCTTCTATATAAGTAATTGTTGCCATAATCTCCGTAAAAAAATTATTCCGCATAAACGCCGAGAGCTGCATCTTCTGCCGGCGGGTAAGGACTTTCAATTGCAAATTGAATGGCATCTTCTAATTCTGCCATAACTTTCTTTCCAATTTCTTCTTTTTGTGTATGAGAAAGAATATTTTCCGAAAGAAGTTTTTTCTCAATCCGTTCTACCGGATCTTTTTTCTTCCACTCTTCCAATAATTGTTTCGGAACATATTCTGCACCGTCGTGCGCCGAGTGTCCGTGCATTCGCATCGTTACGGATTCTATCAACGTCGGACCTTCGCCGCGTCTCGCTCGATCGACAGCTTCTTTGCATGTAGAATATACAGCGTCAATATCGGTTCCGTCAATAGTAAAGCCGGGAATTCCGTACCCCTGCGCCCTGTCGGAATACTTTTCCATCGCTTTTTGTTTTTGCACAGGAGTAGAATAAGCGAACTGATTATTTTCAATAATCAATATCAACGGAAGTTTCATCACCGATGCCATTGCCAACGATTCATGAACATCACCGACATTGCTTCCCCCGTCGCCGATAAACGTCAGCGAAACAGATTTTTCTTTTCGTAATTTACTAGCAAGCGCCGTACCTGCTGCCATTGGAATCATAGCACCGAGATGACTGATGTTGCCGTAAATTCGTAATAACGGATCGGCATAATGTCCGGTGCCGTCTCTTCCTTTGGAAAGAGAATTTCCTCTTCCTAAATGTTGAAGCATTAAATTTCGAAGCGACTGACCTTTTACAAGATGCGAGCCCATATCTCGGTGCATGGGAAAAAGATAATCATGTTTTTCCAAGGCAAAAACACTTCCTACGGCTGTTGCTTCGTTGCCGTTTCCGGTGTACGCGCCTCCGACAATTTTTCCCTGCCGGTATAATTTTAGAATTGATTCTTCATACTCACGAGTCAACTTCATAAAATAATAAAGTTGAAGATATTGCTCGTCCGTTAATAAATTATTTTTTCTCTTTTGATCTTTTGCCATAAAAGTTAGCTATCTGAATTTTCCTTTTTTAATATTTTTTTAATGCAATGAATTACTTTGTTCTCATTAACGTTTCAAAAATTTAATACGCGGCTAATCGTTCCAAAGCGCTTGTAATATGATGTTCCTGCGGTAGCACGGCATTTTCAAGAGCAGGAGCAAACGGAATCGGTGTATCCAATGCGGCAACACGAGCTAACGGTGCATCAAGATATTCAAAACAGGTTTCGGCAATCTGCATTCCTATTTCTGCGCCGAACCCGCCGGTTTTTGAATCTTCATGCACAACCAACACTTTTCCGGTTTTGCGTACAGAGTTAAAAACTGTTTCCTTATCCCACGGATTTAATGTGCGTAAATCAATAACTTCAACGCTAATTCCTTTTTCTTCAAGTTTTCGCGCCGCTTCAATTGAACGCTGCACTAAAAATCCCCACGTTACTACCGTAATATCGCTTCCTTCTTTTTTTACTTTTGCCAGTCCGAACGGCAAACAATAATTTTCATCCGGCTCCGGTGTGGCAGCAAATTGCTGACGGTATAATCCTTTATGTTCCATAAAAATTATCGGATTATCTTCACGAATGGCGGTTTTCAGCAATCCCTTTGCATCCGCAGCATTGGAAGGCATTGCCACCCAAATTCCAGGTATGTGCGTAAATATTCCGTCGATACTCTGACTGTGATACAATCCCCCGCGAATATAACCTCCGACTGCGACTCGAATAACAACAGGACAGCTCCAATCTCCGTCCGTTCGGTAACGCATTAACACAAGTTCTTCTTTAATCTGCATGAAAGCGGGCCAGATATAATCGCCGAACTGAATTTCAACAACCGGTTTAAACCCGCGAACAGCTAAGCCGATTGCCGTGCCGACAATACTTGCTTCCGCCAACGGTGAATTGAAACAGCGGGAAATACCAAACGTGTTTGTTAATCCTTTGGTAGCAGTAAAAACGCCTCCCTTTTTATCCGCAACATCTTCGCCGTACACAATCATTTTCGGATTGCGTTTCATCTCTTCGTGTAAGGCATGGTTAATGGCATCAACCATAACAATTTTATTCCCGGAATGTTTCGGCTCAACAAAACTCTCATTCGGAATAAAAATTGTCGGCGAATAAACATTGCGCTCCGCTGTATCGGCCGTCGGACTCGGGCGGCTCTCTGCATAATCAGCGGCTTCTTCAATTTCCTGTTTAATTTCTCTTCGAACTTTTTCTAATTCATCCTTTGAGAAATATTTTTTTTCCGTTAAATATTTTTCAAACTGCGGAATCGGATCGCGCTGTTTATCATCATCAATCTCTTTTTGCGAAAGATATTTTCTCGGATCATCGGAAGAGGAATGCGGAAATAACCGCACACAATCGGCTTCAAGCAGTACGGGACCTTTTCCGCTCCGACAGTAGGCAACAGCTTCATGCGCCGCCTGATACGATTCAATAAAATTCGTTCCGTCGATTTGATACGTTTTTAAGTTCGGATAATTTTCATATAATTTTGCAACAGACCCGCCCGGAATCTGGTCTTCAATGCGAACAGAAATAGCATATCGATTATTTTGAATGCAAAAAAGAACTGGAAATTTTTCTCTGCTTGCCCAGGCAACTGCTTCTGCAAATTCTCCTTCACTGGTTGCCCCTTCGCCGGAAGAGACATACACAATTTCATCTACTTTTTCTTTTACAGAACCCATTGCTGTTCCCACGGCTTGCAAAAATTGAGTTCCCGTCGGTGAAGATTGACCGACAATTCGCAGCGCTTTGTTTCCGTAATGCGAAGGCATTTGTCTGCCGTGAGACGAAGGTCCTTCAATCCGGTGCATATTTTCGCAAAAGATTTCTTTTGTTGTAGAGCCGTATGCCAGCGTAAAGGCAAGATCACGGTAATAAGGATATGCCCAGTCATACTTCGGTTTCATTGCCATTGCCGCAGCCGTTTGAATTGCCTCATGACCGGGTCCGCTGATATGAAAAAGAATTTTTCCGTGTTTCAAGAGATTCATTTCTTTTTCATCAATCAGTCTGGCACGAATCATTGTTTTATAGGCAAACAGCAATTGTTCTTTTGATAATTCTGCATTACTTGAGTGACGCGGCAGTGAACCGTTGGACGGCTTAGCTGTCTCTTTTTCCTGTACGGCGCTCTTTTTTGTTGCCATGGTTAGGTCTCCTCCTCGACGACTTCGTGGGTGTGAAGATACGTACTGAGTTCATCCCGAGAAATCTGTTTGATTTCATACGAGAAGATTTTTGCAAAATGATAAATAAGTCTTTCTTGAACTTCGTTAAGCGGAATTTCAATTTCTAATAGGCGTTGAAGCGAAGTAACGCCTTTATGAAAAATTCCGCATGGAATTATTCTGTCAAAATATTGAAGATCTGTATTAATATTAAATGCAAAACCGTGCATCGTAATCCATCGGCTGACCTTTACTCCTAAGGCAGCAATTTTCTCGTTCTTCACCCACACGCCGGTGAATTCCGGTTCGCGTCCCGCTGAAATTCTGTAATCATTCAGCGTACGAATGATCATTTCTTCGAGTTCCCGAAGAT
>JACFMZ010000069.1 GCA_019455105.1 Bacteroidota bacterium
ACTGGTAGCGTGAATAACCTCCAAATATTTTACACAACAAATAAGACTTGACCGAATTAAAATTGTAAAATGGCATTTTTATAAAAGGGAACCTTCATGTTTTATAACTTTATTAATCGATATGATGTTTTTGATTTCTTAAAAAAAGGGAATAAAGCGATACGCAAAATATTACGCTATGCTGTTTTTAAACATGAAAAAAGAGTGCAACAAGTGTATTCTTCCATTGAGTATTATCCTACAAATTGGTGGGATATTCCCGAAGTAACATCTCGCTGGAATCAATTGATGACCGGAAGCAAAGAAATAGATTATTATTCTTATGTTTCAAAACAATATTTTAATTCAAAAAATAATTTAATTGGTTTATCATTAGGATGTGGCACAGGATATAGAGAATTACGATGGCTACAAGTATTAAAGATGCGGGCATTTGATGCAATAGATTTATCAGAACATAGTATTGCTGTTGCAAAACAGGCTGCGCAAAAAAATGGCGTTGATCATATTCTTAAGTACCGTGTTGAAGATATTAATAAAATTACATTACAACAAAATTTCTATGATGTTATTGTTGTAGAACAATCACTGCATCATTTTACACCATTATTGGAAATTATGAAGAAAATACATGCTTCTTTAAAAGAAGATGGTTTGTTAGTCGTCAATGAATTTGTAGGACCAACACGTTTCCAGTGGACTGATAAGCAGATCAATGTAATTAATAATTTGTTGTCAATACTTCCCGAAAAGTATAGAAAGCGGTATAATATGGACAGTATAAAAACAAGAATCTTTCGTCCCAGTATTTTAAGAATGATGCTAAGCGATCCATCCGAGTCCGTTGAGTCTTCTAATATTTTACCATTCTTAAACGAGATATTTACCATTGTTGAATATAAAGAATACGGCGGTACCATTTTGCAAATGTTGTTTGCAGAGATTGCACATAATTTTATAAGTGATGATATTCTTGCAAAGAAATGGATATCGTTATTTTTTGAAATCGAAGATATTCTATTGAAGGAAAAAGAAATAACAAGTGATTTTATCTTTGCCGTATGCAAAAAGAAGGTAATACCATCTGATTTATAATAATTTTAACAATTCTTCTTCCGTCAGGATCTTTATGCCAAGCTCAATTGCTTTTTGCAGCTTTGAGCCGGCATCGCTACCGGCAACAACGTAATCCGTTTTTTTACTGACACTCGACGAAATTTTTCCGCCGAGCGATTCAATTTTTTCTTTTGCCTCGTCGCGGGTCATGTTTTCCAGCGCCCCGGTGAGCACAAAAGTCTTTCCCGTAATGGAAGAATTGACCGAGCCGGTTTTCTTTTTTGATTTCATGGTAACGCCGGCTTCTTCAAGACGTTTAACCAATTGCCGTGAATGAGGATCATGAAAGAACCGAATCACGCTTTCGGCAATGCGCGGACCGATGCCTTCAATATTTTCTAATTCTTCTTGTGAAGCAGAAGCAAGTTTTTCTATTGAAGAAAAGTTTTCTGCCAAAAGTTTCGCAACACCTTCGCCGACAAAACGAATACCGAGTCCGAATAGAACCCGGTTGAAGGGGAGGGATTTGCCGGCTTCAATTCCGTCCAAAAGATTTTGCGCGCTCTTTTCGCCCATTCGCTCAAGTTCGGCAATTTGTTCTTTCTTAAGTTCGTAAAGGTCGGCAATATTGTGTATTAAATTTTTATTTACCAAAAGATCAATTACCGCTTCGCCGAGTCCTTCAATATCCATTGCGCGCCGTTGGGCATAATGTTCTATTCTTCCGCGAACCTGTGCGGGGCACTCAAAATTTTCACAATAATATGACGCTTCTCCTTCAGGGCGAAAAATAGGCGTGCCGCATTCCGGACAGGTATTTGGAAATTTAAATTCTGCTGAACGATGCGGACGTTTTTTTTTGTTAACGCCGCTGACCTTCGGAATTACATCGCCCGCTTTTTCCACAACAACCGTATCGCCGATACGAATATCGAGATCACGGATGTAATCTTCGTTGTGCAGCGTTGCTCTGCTGACCGTTGAACCGCCGACAAAAACAGGCTCAAGTTCCGCGACAGGTGTAATGGTACCGATTCTGCCGACTTGCAGAATAATATTCAGTAATTTTGTTTCAACCTGCTGAGCGGGAAATTTGTAGGCAATTGCCCAGCGCGGAGATTTTGCGACGGCGCCGAGCTCTTCCTGTTGCGCAATAGAATCAACTTTTACAACAACGCCGTCAATATCGTAAGGAAGCGCAGGGCGTTTCTCATTCCATTCTTTACAAAAGAGTTTTACCTCTTCAATAGTTTTACAAAGCCGCGTTGCAGGGTTTACCACAAAACCGAGCTGTTGCAGCATTTTTAAATTTTTGAAATGACTGGCGAGTTTCATCTCATCGGTTCGGAGAAAATAGGTAAACATACTCAAGCGCCGCCGGGCAACAATTTTCGGATCCTGAAGTTTCAGTGTGCCGGAAGCCGAGTTGCGTGCATTAACGAATATTTTTTCACCAAGTTCTTCCTGGCGTTTATTCATTGCCTCAAAATCTTTTTTCGTCATGAAAATTTCACCGCGCACTTCAAAATTTTGCGGCAATAATGTACCGGAATGAGCGCGCAGCGGAATGGCGCGGATGGTTTTAAGATTGTTGGTTATATCATCTCCCTGCACGCCGTCGCCGCGGGTTGCGCCGGTAACAAAAACTCCGTTTCGATAGAGCAGGCTGATTGCCACGCCGTCAATTTTTAATTCTGCAACATACTGAAAGTGTTGCTCGCCGAGAAGTTCGCTCACTCTGCGGTCGAAATCGGTCAACTCTTCTTCACTGTACGTATTGGCAAGGGAAAGCATCGGCACTTCATGGATGACCGCCGGGAATTCCTTTGTCGGCTCTCCGCTGACGCGCTGTGAAGGGGAATCCGGCGTAATGAGTTCAGGATACTGCTTCTCCAATGCGAGAAGCTGGTTCATTAACTGGTCGTATTCGTAATCGGAAATAGAAGGCTGGTCGAGCACGTAGTATTGATAATCATGCTCTCGAATGGTGTCCCGCAGTTTTTGAATTTTTAATGTTACATTCTGCGATACATTCATTGCATTTTTGCCGCTAACGTATCCATGGTAATTTTGTAAGAACGAACGGGCTTTCCTTTTGCGCCGAGGCTTCCGAGATTTTTTCCGTTAAGGGTGAATCGAATTGCCCCGGCATTGCTGAGACTAATTGTAATAGAATCTTTTGCTTTCCATTCGCGCCTGCTTCCGTTCAGCAGATAGCCATAGCGCGGTGCTTTAGTATCTTGTCGAATGGTAATCCATACTGAATCCGATGCGGCGGCGTGAAGAATAAGCGACTCGGGCAGAAGCACTGCCGGTGTTGTTTGCATTGTTATTACTGTATCGGCAGTTGCTGGGGGAAGAATTTTGCTTTCTTGTTCCTGCACAATTTCCTGAAACGGAGTTTCCGTTACGCCGGGGGGATGGGCGGTAAAGGTAATATAATAAAGAAAATAGAAAACGATTAACACTCCCAGCGTAATAAGCACCGTACTGTATATAATTTTTTTTGTTCTCGTCTGCTGAATTAAATCTTCTTCAGTCACCAGCACTTTTCCGTCTTTAAATGAAGAATCGGTAATTAAATCAGCCGGTGATTGCAAAGCGGTTGTGCTGTCGAATTTTCTCAGCACGGTAATTTCATATTTTTTCAGCATTTCATTGGCATCTGCTCCCACAGCTTCGGAATACGCTTTAATAAAAGCGCGAATATATGTTTGCGGCAGAATGTCGAATGTTCCGCGTTCAAGCGCTTCAAGATATTTAATGTTGATGCGCGTTTTACGGGCAATATCGGATAATGAAATATTTAAGGTTTCGCGGGTTTTGCGAAGTTCATCGGAAAAAGTATTCATTCAAACGTAATGGTTCGTAGTAATTGTATGATGCAGTAAGATAAAAAAAAATCAGGATTGCTTCAATTAGGCGTTGAGAATTTCTCTTACTTTGTGAGCGAGTTCTTCTAGTTTATACGGCTTCTGCAGAATGCCGTCGATGGCAGAAGTAAAAATTTCTGTTTCAAAATCTTCCGTGCTGTATCCGCTGGAGATGATAATTTTAAACTGCCGTTTCCATTTCTGAATTTTCTGTAAGACCTGTGTGCCGCTCATTTCCGGCATCATTAAATCTAAAATAACAAGATGAATTTTTGTTTTTGATTTTAAAATTTTTAATGCTTCAGCTCCCGTTGCGGCAACTTTTACTTTATATCCAAGTTCGGAAAGCATTGCCTGCGCTGTGAAGCGAACATGGTATTCATCATCCACCACCAGTATGGTTTCATTACCGCCGGTAACGAGATTTGTACTGCCGGAGGTGTTATTCGGCGGTGCCGTTTTGTTAAGCGGAAATGTGAGAATGAATGTCGTTCCTTTATTGATTTCGCTCGAAAAAGTTACCGTTCCATTGTGAGATTGTACAACGCCGTACACTACGGAAAGTCCCAGTCCGGTTCCTTTTCCCTGCTCTTTTGTGGAAAAGAAGGGAACAAAAATCTGCTGCTGAATGGATTTCGGCATTCCGTGTCCGTTATCCGAAATTTTAATCGTTACGGTATTTTCAATTTTTGCATCGACAATTGTTTCAATAATAATCTTTCCGCCTTCCGGCATGGCATCGCGTGCATTAATAAAAATGTTCAGCAGCGCCTGCTGAATTTGGCTGTCGTTTCCGTTAATGATTGCCGGCTGAAGAGAAAAAATCCGTTCAACGGTAATCTGCGGATTTACGCTCGGCTCAAAGATACGGAGTGTTTCTTCCAGCACATTATGAATGTTAATCGGGCGTATTTCAATTTGCGTACGCCGCGCGAACGTTAATAATTGATTGGTTAAGGATTTACCGCGCGTTGCTGCGGTGGTAATAATATCCACAAAAGGAAACACTTTATTCCGTTTTGTAATTCGCCGCTCCATAATAGAGGCGGCGCCCATAATGGAAGTGAGAATATTATTAAAGTCGTGTGCAATACCGCCGGCGAGATTTCCGATGCTGTCTATTTTCTGCGCCTGCATAATTTTTTGTTCCAGGCGCTTTTGTTCCGTAATATCGCGTACGACACAGCGCATAAATATCGGTTCGCCGCTATCCGAAAGAACTAAAGAGGTATTCACGCTGACATCGATTATCGTGCCGTCTTTTTTTACTAATTGTTCTTCGTGTCCGCGCAGCTCCTGCAGTTTTTCAAATGCAAGCGATAAATTATCTTTAATCTGTTTTCGTTCATCTTCCGGATAAAAAGAGGCGAGCGGTTTCCCGATAATATCGGATTTCAGGTAGCCGAGCATTTGGGATTCCGTTTGATTACAGCTTACAATAATTCCTTCGCGGTTTACCAGATGGTACATATCGGGAGAATGTTCAAAGAGATCCGCGTAGCGTTGTTCCGATTCACGGAGCATTTGAAATAAATGCGCATTGTTTATAGCAACACTGATGTGATTGGAAAAAGCCGAAATTAAATTTACTTTCCGCTGGGGAAAAAACTCTTTCACTGAACTGGCAACTAAAAGCAGCCCCTCGAATTTTTCTCCGACATTCAAAGGAACAGAAACCCACGAGGTGATATTTAGCGATTGCAGTTGTTGGTGAAATACCACTCCTGAGGTATCGGCCGTATCATTATTTGTCCTGATTTCACGGCTCCAGTTTAAGAAGTTCGTATCGGCTAACATTTTTTCCGCAAAGAAGCCGAAGGCGGCGCCGTAAGAATTTTTTATGACTAATTTTTCTCCTTCAAGAACATACAGCCAGCCGTATTCTGTTTTTAAAAGTTTTACAATAGTTTCAAGAGCATTCGAAAAGATATACAAAAGATTAATGGACTTGGTAACAACCTGCGCAATGGTGTTTAAGGCTTCCAGTTCAACGCGCTGTTCTTCAATTTGTCTTCCGTATTTTAGTGAAAAGTAAACGCTGACGAATCCGATAATGCCGACAGTGAGAATACTGATAAATTCTAAAAATCCGATCTCTTTCCGCAGAATAATATTGGCGGTGATAATTGTTGCCATAATAACAATAACTGCCGTTGAGGCGACAATTTGCGCTTGTTCAACAAGCCCGAGATTTAAGGAAAAGGAACGTATTTTTTTTATAAACTTTTTCATTATAACGTACGGTTAACGAAATAAAGATGACGAAGAGAAAGGATTCAAAACCGGCGCGCAGAAGAATTATACGGTGTTCCGCATTTCATTCGCACGGCGAAGTTTACCTTCAATCGTTGCCAGTAATCGGTCCGGCTGAATTGGTTTAATGAGATAATCATCAATGCCGAGTTTTTTTCCGGTTTGAATTAATGATTCCTGAGCTAAACCGGTGAGAAAAATAAATGGCGTCTGCTGAAATCTTTGCAGTGACCGGAATTGTTCGTAGAATTCAAAACCATTCATCTGCAGCCTTCCGAAGGCAATATCGCAGAGAATCAAATCCGGGGTCATGGATTGAAGCAGTTCCAATCCTTCTTCCGCCGATTGGGTTGTTATGCAATGGTAATTATTTTTTTTAAGAATTTTAGAAACATAGAGCAGAAAATTTACATCGTCATCCAAAATAAGTATTGTTGCGTGAGATTCAAGCGATGCCAGCAGTTGCTTCAGTTTCGGCTGAAGAACGTTCAGCTCGGTTTCACTAAAGTTGAATTGATTTTGCAAAGCAGTATAATTTTTATTTTTTTTCAGCCATTGCGTTTTTACCAAAAAAAGAAAGGCAGAAATTCTCGTTTCCTGTTCCATACGGGAATGTTCTTCACTGGTAATTCCAAGTAAATCCCGCATGGTCTGCAGCTGTGTGCGTTCATCCGAAGTGAGCGTTCCGTCTTTCCATACTTCATTAAGCAGTGTTCTATAAGCAGTGGTAATTGCCGATGAAAATTTGTGAGAGGTAATCGGAGTAACGGAAGGAGTTGTTCGTATCGGTTCTGAAACGGGCAGAACCGGCGTCGGTTCAGGAGCCGCTTGTTGGTGCGCTTGTGCCTGTAGTAATTCAGTCAGGCGTTCTTTATACGCGCGCGCATAAATATTTTTTGGGTTTGCCTGAATGATAGTTTCTAAGCGTGTTTCCGCCTCGTGTAAATTTCCGGACTTTATTAACTTATCGATAGCTTTAAGCGAATCACTGACAGAACCCTGCGTTGACATACCGGTCATTCCTGTTAAATATTTATTGAACGCTTTAGTTCTCGAGACCGGCGAAGCTTTCCTTCAACCGTTGCAATGAGCAGTTCCGTATCAATCGGCTTTGTTAAATAATCATCAGCGCCGAGTTTTTTTCCGGTTCGAATAAGAACATCCTGATCCAGCCCGCTGAGAAAAATAAACGGCGTAGCAATAAATTTATCGATCGATCGGAATTTTTCATAAAATGCGAATCCGCTCATATTCGGCTTTGCAAAATTAACATCACAGAGAACTAAATCGGGAGTCATTGTTTCAAGAAGATGCAGCGCCTCTTCTCCTGAAGTGCTGGTGAAACAATAATAGCCGGCTTCGTGCAGCACATCTTTTAGAATTTTTAAGAACGGCTCTTCATCATCCAGAACAAGCACGGAACCTTTTGACTGAAGCGACTGCACAAGCGTTAAGAGTTTCGGCTCAATGGCATTTTGTTCTTGATTGGTAATTTTGAATTTTTTTCTCAGCGGTTCAAAATTCGTAATTCCCTTTTGCCATTCTTTTTTAATCATTGAAAGATACGAAGTGATACGGACATCGTTTTCAATTTCCTTATGCTCTTCTTCCGAAATAGCGAACGTTTCCCGCATTGAATTGATGCGCGCTTGTTCTTCGATGCTGATGGAACCGTCACGCCAGATTTCCAGCAGTAACGTTTTATACGCTTCCAACGCGGCAGGAGTTTTTTGTACTTTCGCCGGCTGAGCTTCCTGCTTGCGCTCAATCGTTTGTTCCGGCACCGGCGCTGGCTGCGGAGGGGGGGGAGGCGGCGGAATATTTTTTTTCACTTCAACTTTCGGTGCAGAAGGCGGAGCCGGTTCTTTTTTCGGCTCTTCCTTTTGTGCTTCAACAGATTTTTGCGAACTTTTGACTTCCGTATTTTTTATTCTCGTTTCCAGCGGCTGCGAAGAAATGAGATAGGTAATCCGCTCTTTGTACGCTTTGGCATACACATTCCGCTGATCGAGGGTAAAGACTTTGTCGATAACCGTTAATGCTTCTTCGTATCGAAATTCTTTAATTAACTTGTCTGCCGAGCGAAGAAGTTCGCTTATTTCATTATATTTTTCTGCCATTATTCACCGTTTGGGTTTGTGAGTTCTTGAGTTAAAACAGCTCGCGCGGCGGACATCGGAAATTCCTGGTGTGTCCATAATTCAAATGCGCGCGCCCCTTGACCTAATAACATCTCTACGCCCCCAATTGTTCTCGCTTCCACACTTTTAGCGAGTTTTAAAAATGATGTTTCTACAGGATTATATACAATATCAAATACTAATTGATTTTTTTGCAGAACAATATTCGGTGAAATCGGCATGGCGTGAATATTCGGTTTCATGCCGACCGAAGTGGTGTTAATAACCAAAGCGGCGACTTCAATTTCCCGCTGAATATCCGATTCTGTTTCCAGATGCGAAAATTTTGTCAGCCGGTATTGCGGGGAAAAGTGATTAATAATTTGATGCGCCTTTTCCGCTGTTCGGTTTACAATACTGATATAGCGCGGTGAAAAAAACTTGGCAACGGCAAATACGGTTGCCTTTGTTGCGCCGCCGGCGCCAAAAATAATAACATGATTGTTTTTAATTTCGTTTGTATACGGCTGCAGAGAAAGATAGACTCCCCAGACATCGGTATTATGCCCGATTAATCTTCCGTTGTTGTTGACGATGGTATTTACCGCCCCTATTTTTTCCGCTTCTTCGCTGATTTCATCAAGATATTTCATAATAATTTGTTTATACGGAATTGTTACATTCGCACCGCGAAAATGCAGCGACCGCATTGATGAAATTAAACTCGGCAGCATCTCTTCCGTTACATCCATAACGCCGTACACCATTGGAAGATTTAATGTTTGAATGACGGTATTATGCATAACCGGTGAAAGCGAATGACTGATTTGACAGCCGATAATGCCGAGATGTTTTTTCTGTTCTGCCGCAAGTTTTGGAATGTTCATAGCTAAATATACCGTATTATTTCTAAAATAAAAAAAACCTAACCGAAAAGATTAGGTTTTTCTTTTTTGAAATAACATTCTGATTCTTATTGTAAAAGGGTTGAAAATTCTTTTATCTGCGCAATGCCTTTAAAGTCTGTTTCCAATCCTTTTTTTAGATCCCGATTTAGTGCGAGCGCCTGCTGTAGGGCTTCAACCGCTTCGGCATTCTTTTCCATAACAAATAAAACTTTTGCCTTACAATAGAATGAATCGGCAAAGGTGTTTTTAAGTTCAATGCTTTTATTTAACGCCGCAAGAGATTCTCTTAAATATCCAGCTAAAAATAACGAATCGCCGTAATCGAACCATGCTTCATAGTTATTCGGCGCCAGTTGAACAACCATTTTATAACTCATCAGCGATTCTTTTAATTTTCCGAGATTAAATTCTGCATCGGCTTTTGCGTACCACAGTTCGGGATATTCACGGCAGATTTCCAACGCGCGATTATAATCGGTTAAGGCGCGGCGGTATTGCTCTAACGCATCATAGCAGCTTCCGCGCCCGAAATATGATTCGTAATGTTTGTTATCATATTTTACCGCGAGAGTAAAATATTTTATTGCTTCGGTAAAATTTCCCATTTCTTCATAGGTATTTCCTAAATTATGAAGAGCCGGAACATCTTTCGGTTCGTATTGAAGTGTTAATTTGTATTGTTCAATCGCTTCGTCGTATTTTCCAATGGAAGCGAGAACATTTCCCTTGTTATATAATGCGGCAGTAAAATCTTCTTTAATCGCCAATGCCATATCATAACTGCTTATTCCGCGATCAAATTCGCCGAGGCGATTCAGCACGATGCCTCGATTGTACCACGCGTTATGGTTATACGGCTCAAGATTAATATGCAGGTCGTAATATTTAATCGCCTCTTCCAATTTATCCATTAAATCATAACAGAAGCCGAGTTCAAATAACGCATCTTTATGGTTGGGATTTTCTTTTAAGATACGCTGTAGAATTTCTGCCGCTTCGCTGTATCGTTCCAATTTTTCCAGCGTTACGGCTTTATTAAGAAGCGCATCATCATTTCCCGGGTCTAAAATTAACGCATAATCAAAATCTGCCAGCGCTTCTTCGTTTCGGTTGGCATTATCTAATGTAATTCCGCGATTTATGTAAATATCACTATCCGTGGGGTTGAGACTGACGGCGTAGTTATATGTTTCAATAGCTTCGTCATAGCGGTATAAATTGTTCAGAAGCATTCCTTTTTTACTCCAGGATTCTGAACTATAAGGGGCAAAATCGGTTAATTGAGTAGCAAAAACGAGCGCTTCCTCATATTGTTCTTTTTCAAAGTAGAAACTGATGATCTCTTCCAACGCTTCGATGTTTTGAATTCCGTTTTCGTTGGTGCGAAGCTGTTCTTTGAACCGTTCTATATCATCACGGTCATTTTTTCGGGGTGAAGAATCACCTTCAAACTCATCTTCAAAATTTTCAGGATCGTATATGGACATAGGCAAGGTTTTTTGTGTGAAGTAATTCTTACATTGAATAAACGGAAAAAACCGTATGAAGTCAAGAATTCTATTTCCCTTAAATAATAATGCTTAAAAAGTTGCGAAATCCATTAAAATTAGCGATGTTTGTAATATTCACAATTAAAAAATAAGGTATAAATTGCAGACTTTAACCGTAAAAATCTCAAGGCTTTCCGATAAATTTTTAGATATTCCTTTGCCAAAATATGCCACCGAAGGTTCTGCGGGAATGGATATTTGTGCGGCAGTAGAAAACGAATTAATTATTGCTTCCGGAAGTACGGTTCTGGTGCCGACGGACTTTTCTATTGAACTTCCGGTTGGGTACGAGGCGCAAATTCGCCCGCGAAGCGGTTTGGCGATAAAATATAATATCGGCATTATGAATTCGCCCGGAACGATTGATTCGGATTACCGCGGCGAAGTAAAAATTCTTCTTACCAATTTTGGCAATGAATCTTTTTCCGTCAAGCGGGGAGACCGTATTGCACAAATGGTTATCTCTTCGTACACTCGTGTAGCATGGAACGAGACTGATGAGTTAAGCAAAACTGTCCGCGGCGAAGGCGGGTTTGGACATACCGGAATTAATCACAAAACATAATATGCCAAAACAAAAAAAAGCTGCAGAAAAAATTTTGCCTTCCAAAGAAGAGATAATTCCTCCGAAAGTGCCCTCGTATGAAATTATTGTGTTAATTACCGGGCTGGTGTTATTGCTTTTGCTGTTCTATACCGTGCAGTCGCTTCTTTCACCGTTTATCCTTATTGGTGCAATTATTTTTTTATTATATCCATTGCGCCAAAATGCTGTCGCCAGAAATATGATGTGGCTTTCTATTGCGTTATTTCTCTTTTGGTTTATAGAATTTATCAACAGCGTTATCGCTCCGTTTGTCTTCGGTTTATTTTTGGCGTATCTGCTTCATCCCGTTGTAACACAGATAGAAAAAATCGGCGTGCCGCGCTGGAGCGCCGCACTGTTTGTTATTTTACTTCTGCTGGCGCTCTTTTCTATGATTCTGTTAATTGCACTGCCGTACATTGTTGTTCAGTTTGAAGGAATACTGCACGCCGTCGGAACAATGTCTTCGCAGTTTACCTACTGGCTCTTTGAAGCGCGGTTTATAAAATTATTAAAACAGTACGGCATTTCAACTTCGCAGCTGCAGCAGATTATTAATAATACAATATCTCCGCGCGTGCAGGATGTGCTGAACGGAATTCTCCAAGTGGTGGTAAATTTACTCGGCAGTCTCCGCGGTCTTGTTTCGGGAATTGTGAATATTGTCATTCTTCCGTTTATCACATTCTACCTGTTGAAAGATTTTCCTTTAGTGAAGCATCGGTTAAAAATGATGCTGCCTCGAAGCCGGCGAGAAACAGCAGCGCGGTACTATCATCAGATTGATGAAATTGTCGGAAAATATATTCGTGGTACAACAATAATTGCAATCATCGATTCGGCGGCGGTGATTACCGGCTTTTCGCTTCTGGGAATTCAATATCCATTGATTCTCGGAATTCTCTCCGGCATTTTATTTTTTATTCCGTACTTCGGTTTTTTAACCATGCTGATTGTCTCTTCGGTTGTTGCTTCGTTAAATCCGGCGCCGATTCTTGTAAAAGTTCTTTCCGTTCTCATCTTTCTTGTTTCACTTCACATTACGGAAAATTACGTTCTCTCGCCCC
Organism: Bacteroidota bacterium; assembly: GCA_019455105.1. GTDB lineage: Bacteria > Bacteroidota > Ignavibacteria > UBA10030 > UBA8401 > JACFMZ01. Next base: position 12,414 of record JACFMZ010000069.1, read on the forward strand.
GCATTATCGGCAAGAAGGTGGGACTGCATCCAATCTTACTTTTGCTTTCAATTTTCTTATTTGGTTATCTGCTCGGCTTTATCGGTTTGCTGATCGCCATTCCCGCTGCAGGAAGTATTATTGTTATTGCAAAAGATTGGGAAGCGCGTAAGCGGCAGGGCAACACCATTGCGGCAATTACTCAACAATAAATTATGTCCGGAATTTTATATTTAGTGGCAACGCCGATTGGGAACTACGCCGATATTACTTTCCGTGCCGTGGAAGTATTGCGGAACGTTGATATTGTTGTGTATGAAGAACGAAAAGAAGGAAACCGTCTTCTCAGTCATTTAAAAATTGAAAAGCCGGTTGAAAGTTTGAACGAACATAATGAAGCGGCGGCAACGTTTCACATTCTCAATTATTTGAAACAAGGAAAGCATGTCGCCCTTATTTCCGACTGTGGAACTCCTGTCTTTTCCGATCCCGGGCAGCTGTTGGTTCAAAAAGCATTTGAACAAAAAATTAAAGTGGTGCCGGTTCCCGGCGCCTCTTCGCTGATGCCGGCATTAACGGTTTCAGGATTCTCCATCAATCAATTTGTCTATTACGGCTGGCTTTCTCCAAAGCGTCCGCGCAGAATTGCCGAGCTGCAAAAATTACGCAGCGAGAAAAAAACTATTGTGCTTATGGATACGCCGTACCGCTTAACGGCGCTCATTCGCGATATCGCGGATGTCTTCGGCAATACGCGCCGATTGTGTGTTGCCTTTGAGTTAACGCTGCCGGATGAAGAAATTTTCCATGGAACGGCGCAGCAGCTTCTTCAACAATTTGAAAATGAAGAAAAGAAAGGTGAATTTGTTATTGTTATTGAAAGCGGTAAATAGGCGGAAATAATCCGGCTGTTCCGTATGTCGTAGTATTACAAATTGCATTTACTTTTTCCTTTCCATAAATTTTATTGTGAAAACACTGTATCAAACATTGCAATCTCGACGGGCGCCGGAACTTTACGGCGATTTCTGGTTCAACTCTGAACCTCTTTCTCTTCGTGCGCTTCAGGGAAATCCGATTATTCTCTTTTTTTGGGATTATACCTCGCCGCATTCGCTTCGAATGATTCCGTTTATCAACGGATTGTGTACGCTTTATGCAGAATACGGCGTTATTTGTATCGGCGTGCATTCTCCGGAATTCTTTTTTGGAAAGGATGCGCGGAAGGTTGAAGCGGCAGTAAAGAAAAATTTAATGCTCTTTCCCGTGCTTACGGATAATGACCGGTTAGTTACCGATGCGTATTGCATTACTGCTGTTCCGAGTTTGTGCTTAATCGATCATAAGGGAGACATCTACGATATTATTGCGGATAATTTTCAGCCGGAGCGGATTGAACGTTCAATGCAGTATTTACTTCGTCAGTCCGGTTATTACGGCGATCTGCCGATTCTCTTAAATCCGGAATTTAACGAGCGATTTGATGATGCGGAAAATCCAGCCAACAATCTTTTTCTCGGTTACATTCACGGCTCACTTGGAAATCCCGAAGGCTACAGTCCCGAGCTTCCTGCCGAGTATGCCGATCCTGCGTTGTATATCAACGGAAAATTTTATGCGCACGGCACATGGATTGCCGGAAAATCTTCTTTTGAATATGCCGGCAAACCGAATGAAGGATATCTTCTCTGCCATACAAACGGAAAAAATCTTGACGCACTTATCGGAAGCGAAACTCCCGCACAGGTAACAGTGCTTGTGGATGATAAAAATATTTTGCCGAAGAATTGCGGAAACGAAATACGGCAGACGGCAAAGAATGAAACCTGCATAGATATTCATGAACCGAAACTCTATTCTGTTTTACAACAGAATACCGATCCGCATCATCTCGTAAAATTTGTTCCGCAGCAGTCAGGAATTGTTTTCTATATGTTTTCTTTTGAATTATTCTCTCATTCCGAATCTTTTGATAATGCAAACTAGAATTACCTCTCTTTTGAATATCCGTTTCCCGATTATTCAAGCGGGAATGGTGTGGGTTTCCGGCTGGAAACTTGCCCGCGCCGTTTCCGATTCCGGCGCGTTGGGTATCATCGGTGCCGGCTCAATGAAGCCTGAGCTGCTTCGCGAACATCTTCAAAAAATAAAAGCAGCAACAGCGGCGCCGTTCGGTGTTAATGTTCCGCTGCTTCGAGGCGATGTTGAAGAACTTTTCAAAGTGATTCTTGAAGAAAACGTAACCATTGTTTTTACATCGGCAGGACATCCCGGAAGACATATTGAACCGTTGAAAAACAACGGATGCATTGTCGTTCATGTTGTTGCTAATGTAAAGCAGGCATTGAAAGCGCAGGAGACCGGCTGCGATGCAATTGTTGCGGAAGGATTTGAAGCAGGCGGACACAACGGCGTTGATGAATTAACAACGCTTGCGTTAGTTCCTCAAGTTGCAGATGCCGTAAAAATTCCGGTGATTGCCGCGGGGGGAATTGCCGACGGGCGCGGAATGCTTGCCGCGTTTGCGCTCGGCGCAGAAGCTGTTCAGGTGGGAACGCGCTTTGCCGCAACGGCAGAATCTTCCGCGCATGAATTGTATAAACAGAAAATTATTGAAGCAAAAGACGGTGATACGATTATTACTTACAGAAATATTGTTCCGCTTCGTGCTTTAAAAAATCCTTTTATGGCGCAGGTGCAGAAAGAAGAATCAGAAAAAGGGATGACGCGCGAGCGAATGATGGAACTGCACGCCAAAGGGAGAGAGCGAAAAGGAATTTTTGAAGGAGATTGGGAAGAAGGAGAATTTGAAATGGGACAGAGTTCCGGATTAGTAAAAGAAATTCTTCCGGCGGCGGAAGTGGTAAAAAAATTGATGAGCGAGTACGAAGAGGCAAAGAGAAAACTTTTGTAAACAGTTATTGTTTAGTGCCATAAATATTTTTTTCTTGCGGAGTTTTTATTTTACAATTACATTCTGGGCAAATACTCTGTGTGGATAGCAGATTCCTCATCCCTTTGGGATTCGGAATGACAATGATTATAAATTTTTCATTCTAAAAAAATGTCATTCCGAGTCCGAGAGGACGAGGAATCTCAACCTCGAATATTTACCACTCTTCAGATTCCTCATCCCTTCTCTACGAGTCACGAGGGGATGCCTTCTGCGCCAGTAGGCGGGATTCGGAATGACAAATACGTTAACCTTTTCCCCTCGTCATTCCGTCTTTGCTCTTCATAACTGTCTCACGAGTTTTTCCGATACTACAATACAATTGTTAAAATTGGAATTAAAGGATCTCTTTCATAAATTTATACCAATTATTTATGAAAGCAATCACAACATCCATTTTCGATCTTTTTAAGGTCGGTCCCGGTCCGTCCAGTTCTCACACAATCGGTCCTATGAAAGCGGCATATGATTTTGTTCATCGCATTGCACAGCTTCCGCACGATGTTCTCTCAAGTGCAACTTCCATTGAAGCAATTCTCTATGGCTCGCTTGCCGCAACAGGAAAAGGTCACGGAACAGATCGCGCAATTGCCGCCGGACTTCTCGGCAAACTTCCCGAAGAATGTGAGCCGACATGGTTTATAAATTTAATGAAAGATGATGCTGTATTCCAAATTGCCGTTGGGAATCATTCCATACCATTTTCTCCTAACAATATTTTGTTCGAACGGGGAAAATTTCATTTTCATCATCCCAATACATTGCAATTACGATTGATGAACGGAATTGTACTCATTGCGGAGGAAGAATATTATTCCGTAGGCGGCGGATTTATTCACCGGAAAGGAGAATCAACAAAAGAGAGCGACGGCAGAATTCCCCGTTTCCCTTACTCAACCATGAATGATGTCAAAGAGCATTTGCAAAAACATTCCATCTCGCTG
>JACFMZ010000001.1:0-53815 GCA_019455105.1 Bacteroidota bacterium
TCGAAAAGATTTATAGCAGTATTTGGACAGGGGGTTTACAATCAGATATTAGTCTGATTGACAAAGAAGTCTATTTTATACTTGGTAACAGGATTGCAAAAAGGGTAAATGGTCAGTTCCAAACTTTTCTACAAGTAGATAATCCAGAGTTTTATCAGCGAATATGGGGAAGAAATTCTAAAGATATTTTTCTTTTGATGATAGATGGTTTAGCACATTATAATGGAACAGATATTCAATATTTATTTTATTTCAACAAAGTACCAAGAACTCAAATTTATGGAGCCGCCTTATTTGATAAAGATGCATTTTTTCTTGTTTATGAAAGTCAAACAGGTTTAAATCTTATTTATCACGGTAAATTAAATTAGAGGAGGAAGAGCAAAATAAAAGATAATAATTACCATTGAGAAATGATGTTGGCGCACCATCTCTCTTTATTGAATAACTCATCAGGCTTGCTACCTAAGTTTTATTAAAATAAAACAGAGCTATTCTATTTTAAAGTAACAGCAGCTTCCGCCGGATAAGAACCAAAAGCCAACAGCGCTTTGAATATATAGAGGCGCGAACTTCTTCGTATAAATTCTGCTGAATTTTTTCTATCTTAAAGAAAAAATTTTTGCCCTTTGAATATTTCCTTTCAAACATCGCTGTTCATTGTCGTGCTGCTGGCTCTTTCTGCTTTTGCAGCCGCCGTAATAATGTACCGCTACACTGTTCCTCCTGTTTCACCGGGAAGAAAACGACTGTTAATGTTGCTGCGCGGAACGGCGCTGGCGGCAATTCTTCTCGCAATGTGTGAACCGCTTTTGCAGTTTGTTTCGCACGCTGTTGAGCCGCCGGTTATTGCCGTTGCTGTTGATGCTTCGCTCAGTATGACGCAGAACGATAAGAATGTCAGCCGTGATGTTCTGACGCGCGAAATTTTAAATAGCAATGCAGTTCACTCTCTTTCAGCAAAGGCAGCAATACAATGGTGGAAATTCTCGGTTGCCGCTTCGCGTACATCCCCGGATTCAATTCTTTTTAACGGCGCCGCAACAAATATTACTCAGGCGCTTACAACAATTGTACAAAATCCTGCGCCGAATCTTCAGGGCATTCTTCTTCTTACCGACGGCAATTATAACCTCGGCTCAAATCCTCTTTATACCGCCGAAAAACTTCGCGTGCCTCTTTTTATTATCGGCATCGGAGATACGGTTGAACAAAAAGATGTTTCTATTTCAAAACTTATTGCCAATTCCGTTGCGTATGTTGAAACATCTCTTCCGGTAGAAGGAGCGTTGAAAGTTACCGGAATCGGAAAAACGACGCTGACCGTTTCGCTGTTTGAAGAGAATGATCTGCTTGCCAGCAAGTCAATTGAAACTTCCGCTTCTGATGACATTACGGAATATCCGTTTCAGTTTTCATACACGCCTGAATCCGCCGGAACAAAAAAACTCCGCGTTACGGTGAGCTCCGTCAGCGGAGAGCTTACCGAAAAAAATAACAGCCGCTCCGTTATGATAAAGGTTTTAAAAAATAAACTGCGCATTGTTCTTCTTGCCGGCGCTCCCAATGCTGATGTTTCCGCCGTAACAGGAACATTGGAAGAAGATAAAAATATTGAAGCGGTTCTTTTTTTACAGAAACCGAACGGCGAGTTTCAATCATTCCCCGAAGAAAAAAAATTACAACAGATTCTTCCTTCTGCCGACTGCGTGATGCTGCTCGGTTTTCCTTCTCAGTGGACGACACTTTCGACCCTGCAATTTCTTACGGAAACGATTAAGAATCGGCAGCTTCCGCTGTTGTTTATTGCATCGCGCACTCTCGATCTTTCAAAAACACGGCAGATAGAATCTCTTCTTCCGTTCACGATTGCATCAGAACGGATAGATGAACAGCCGGTCTTTGCAGTTCCGGTAAAAACAATGTTGTATCATCCTCTTCTTTCTCTTTCGGGAAATACGGAAACGGTGTGGGAAAAACTTCCGCCGGTTTATTATTCCATTTCCACCTTCAAAGCAAAGCCGGAAGCAACGGTATTATTTACTGTAAAGCTGCAAGGAATTCCGATCGCATCTCCCTTTATGCTGATGAGAAGCACTGCCGGAAGCCGTACGCTGGCAATAACAGGATATGGGATTTTTCGCTGGAAGTTATTGGCGGCGGCAAGTGAAGAAACAAAAAACTTTTTTCCTCAATGGTTTGCCGCCGTTACCCGCTGGCTTTCAGTGCGAGATGCGGATAAAAGACTGCGCATAGCGCCGGAAAAAGAATTTTTTGCGCAGGGAGAGCCGATTGATTTCTCCGCGCAGGCGTATAATGAAAGTTTCGAGCCGGTTGATAATGCCGATATTTCCCTGACTCTTCACTCGCTGAACAACACACACAATGAAACCGCAATCACTTTTCAATCAAACGGCACGGGATTATATTCTGCATCTGCCGGCGCACTGCCGGAAGGAGATTATTCTTTTCTGGGAATTTCGTCACTTGACGGAATAGCAATGGACAGCGTACGAGGAAGATTTACCGTCGGCGAGCAGCAATTGGAATTTACAGAGACAAAAATGAACAAACCGCTGTTAATACAAATGGCGGAACGTTCCGGTGGAATGTTCGCCGATGAGCGTCATGCCGGCGAGATGATACAGAAGATTCACGAAATGAAAACATTGCTTCCGCAGGAAAAAAGTTCTGTTCATGAATTTGAACTGTGGAATCTGTCGATATTTTTATCCGTTATCATTTTACTGTTCGGTATCGAGTGGTTTCTGCGAAAGCGTTTCGGAATGCTTTAAAAAAATTCTACGCTGATAAAAATAAAAAAGGAGGAACGAGTCCTCCTTTTTCAAAAATTTGTTCCTATACAATTAATGCGAAGCCATCAATTCGGCAACCTGTTCGCCGGTTTGGCGGCTGAGAATATTTCCCTGCATATCCTTAATCACCATTCCGCCGTCTTCAGCAGATTCGGCATAGGCAATGACTTCGCCGTTTTCATTCTTCACTGTTGCTTTGCCGTCTTCCATAGCAACAATAAATTTCTTATCGGCATAGCTGATTGTCATTTCCTTTTTCTCTGCATTAAACGCTACCGAGGTTCCGTCATCCGTGGTAATATTTGATGCCATCGGATTATTTCCGGTCCAGAATTCGATGGTATTTAAAATAACTGCGTCAATTCCTCCGGCAATACCATAAACAGGAACTACGTTGAGAACAATAAAGACAATTTCTTTCACCCATTTATTTCCCATGCTGCCGTTCCAATTGTACACTTTTTTCGTAAGATTGAATGAACCGTAACATCCCACTGACATTACTGCCATTGAGGCAATAAGAAGACCAACAACAACCAATTTTAAAATATTTTTCATAAGAAAATCTCCTTAATGTTTTTAAAATGAGCGAATTATGTTTTAACAAGAAAGCTTTGTTTGAGTATACGCTATTTCAATATTCAAATCAAGAATTAAGACTGAAGTAATATATTTGTAACCTTTTTAATCTCTCTTTCTAAAAAGATCGTTTTATTTATGTCTTTTTCTATTTTTGATTTATTGAGAATGATGTTATATTGAGACTATTCAGAAGATAAAACTATATTTACAAAAGGAGAAATGCTCTATGATGCGCACAGCAAATCCTGCTTTAAATAATAAAACATTTCAGCAGGTAATTCCACAGCAATATTCCGATGCCATGACACTGCAGGGAACGGTCAATAAAACAATGATCATGCTTTTTCTTGTCATTGTCGGTGCGGCGTACACGTGGGGAATGTTTCTGGAACAAAATCTTCAAGGCGTACTCATCTGGATGCTGGCGGGGGCAATTGGCGGCTTTATTGTTGCCATGGTAACGGTATTTAAAAAAGAATGGTCTCCGGTAACGGCGCCGATTTATGCAATACTGGAAGGATTTTTTCTCGGCGCAATTTCATCCTCATTAAATGCAGAATTTCCCGGAATTGTTGTGCAGGCGGTGGCACTCACCTTCGGCACCGCCGGCTGCCTGCTTTTTGCGTATAAATCAGGGCTGATTAAGGCAACAGAGAATTTCAAGCTCGGCGTTTTTGCGGCAACAGGCGGAGTAGCGCTGGTATATTTGGCAACAATTGTGTTGGGATTTTTCCATATCTCAATTCCTTATATTCACGATTCGGGAATTATTGGTATCGGATTCAGCCTGCTTGTGGTGGTTATTGCGGCATTAAATCTTGTGCTTGATTTTGATTTTATTGAAAAAGGAGCCGAACAGGGAGCGCCGAAGTTTATGGAATGGTACGCCGCCTTCGGTTTAATGGTAACATTAATCTGGCTTTATCTGGAAATTCTCCGGCTGCTTTCAAAATTAAACAGCAGAAGATAGCTTTTTAAAAAAATACGTTCAACGAATATTTGAAGCGGCATCTTTAAGAGTTTTCTGCTGAAAAGATTGCCGCTTCAGCATTCAGAGCTGTTGCAAGCTTCATTTTACTATACCGTTCTCTCCGCCGAGAGGAGTGATTTATTCAAATCACAAAATCACGAGAACGTATCGCTTCTGCGTTGCTTCTCGCTCTCTTTTGTGCTACATTGAATTCGGTAAATCTTAACATTAAGGGAATATGGCAGAAGAAACATCAGGGCTTCAGGAACAGCCGGGCGAACAGAAAAAAGAAAATCCGTTTCGCCGTAAAAGTTTCCATAAAAATTTTAGAAAACCCGTTACAGCGCCGAAGCAGGAACCGCCGCATGAGCAGGGTGAATCCGGACCGCTTCCTGTGGTTGAACAACAGAAAATGCCGCATCCCCGCCGGCAGCAAAAACCGTATATTTCCGTTGTTATTCCCCTTTTAAATGAAGAGGAATCACTGCGCGAACTGCACGAACAATTAAAATTTTCTCTTTCAAAATTCGGCGGCAACTACGAGCTTATTTTTATTGACGATGGCTCAACGGATAATTCATTCAAAGTTCTGCGTGAGCTGCGCCAGCGAAATAACCGCATTAAGATTATCCGCTTTCGAAGAAACTACGGAAAAAGCGCCGCGCTGGCAGTCGGTTTCCAAAAAGCGCAGGGAGAATTTGTCATTACCATGGATGCGGATTTACAAGATGATCCGGCAGAAATTGGAAACCTTGTTCACCAGATGAAAAGCGGTTTTGATGTTGTTTCCGGATGGAAAAAGCGCCGGAAAGATCCGCTGAACAAAACGCTTCCTTCAAAATTTTTTAATTTCGTAACGGCAAAAGTTACCGGTGTTAAAATTCATGATTTTAATTGCGGCTTAAAAGGATATAAACAAGATGTGGTAAAAAGCGTTCATGTGTACGGCGAACTGCACCGCTACATTCCGGCATTAGCGCATTGGCTCGGCTTCAAAGTCGGTGAAACGGTTGTCAATCACCGCCCGCGCAGATTTGGAAAAACAAAATTCGGCATGGCGCGTTACTCCCGCGGATTTCTAGATCTTCTTACCGTTATTTTTACTACGCGCTATGTTTCCCGCCCGCTCCATTTGTTCGGCGGCTGGGGAATTTTATCATCGCTCATCGGATTGTTAGTATTCTTCTGGCTGACCTATGAAAAATTTGTAAACGGCGAACCGCTCAGCAACCGCCCGCTGTTTCTTGTCAGTTTAATAATGATTATTGTCGGCGTGCAGTTTATTTCAATGGGTTTGTTGGGCGAGTTAATTACGCGCAATCAACAAGTGGAAAAGGAATATTCCATTAAAGAAGAAATACAATAAATCAACAACAGTCATTCAGAATATTTTTTTAGAGGCGCAGGTACTGCGTCTCTAAAGTTTTAAAGAACAATGAAGATCCTTCTTTTCGGTCCTGCCTATCCGCTGCGAGGCGGCATGGCGCATTTTATTGCGCTGTTGTACACGCATCTTGTAAAAAACGGACACGATGTTGAGATTATTAATTTTACCAGACAATATCCCAAGCTGCTCTTTCCCGGGAAAACACAGGAAGAGAGCGGTGAAGCGGGTCTTCCCGTTCCCAGCACGTCGTTAATTGATTCCGTTAATCCGTTCAATTGGTTATGGAACGGTATTCGTTTGCGAAAAAAAAATGCCGATCTCGTTATTTCAACATACTGGCTTCCGTTTTTCGGTCCGAGCACGGGAACGCTTCACGCACTGCTTCGTTTCAGGAAAAAAACGAAAGCATTAACCATTCTGCATAATCTTATTCCGCATGAGCGCAGACCCGGCGATATTATTTTTACGCGATTCGTTACCTGTTTTACCGATTATTATATTGCTCAGTCCGAATCCGTTGAAAAAGAACTGCGCCGGTTTGTTCCGAAGGCAGTGTATAAGCGGGTATCGCTTCCCATGTTTTCGCTGTTTAAAGAACGGATTCCGAAAGATGAAGCAAGGAAGCTGCTCGGCATTACGGATGAAAAAGTCATTCTCTTTTTCGGTTACATTCGCCCGTACAAAGGTCTGCATGTATTAATTGATGCAATGAAAATTTTAAAAGAGAAGATGAAGCTCCGTCTGCTTGTCTGCGGCGAATATTACGGCGATGAAGAAAAATACCGCCGGCATATTCAGGAAGCAGGAATTGAACACTGCACAACGGTGATTTCCAATTATATTCCTAACGAAAAAGTTCATATCTTCTTTTCAGCCGCCGATGTTGTCGTGCAGCCGTATCGTTCGGCAACGCAGAGCGCCATTGCACAGATTGCGTATTTCTTTTCATCGCCGATTATTGCCACCAATGTGGGCGCGCTGCCGGAAGTTGTGATTGATGGAAAATCGGGATTGATTGTTCCGCCGGATAATCCTGAGGCGCTGGCGGAAGCTGTAATGAAATTTTACAACGAAGATCTGGAGCAAAAACTTACCGCCGGCGCAGCGGAAGAGCGAAAGAAATATTCATGGGAAACAATGGTTGACGCCGTTGAAACATTAACAACAAAGGAATAAAACGTTTACAGACTCTCTTATGCAATACGACCCGATTAAAAATATTCTCGGCAACGCCGCAAAAAAAACTCCTCTCTTTCGAAAAATATTTTACTCGCTGCTGGGGGTTATGTTCCTTCGCACCTGGTACGTAAAACGGGCGCTGCGCGAACTGCTTGCCGGAAAAACTACTTCTTTTGAATTGTTCGATGCCGGAAGCGGCTTCGGACAGTATTCGTATTTTCTTGCGAAAAATTTTCCGAATGTTTCCATTCACGCCATTGATGTTAAGGAAGATTATATTGAAGACTGCCGGCAGTTTTTTGCACAGGCGGGAATTCACAATGTGCAATTCGGCGTGGAAGACCTGACCGTACCCACTCATGTGAACCGTTTCGATTTTATTCTTTCCGTTGATGTGATGGAACATATTGAAGATGATGTGCAGGTTTTTAAAAATTTCTATGCCGCAATGAAAAACGGCGGACGGCTGCTCATTCACACCCCTTCAAATCTCGGCGGCTCGGATGTGCATAAAGAAGGCGATAAAAGTTTTGTGGAAGAACATGCGCGCGATGGCTACGATGTGAATGACCTTCGGACGAAATTAGAAAATGCCGGATTTCATGTTCTCTTTACAAAATATTCATACGGACCAATCGGTACCGTTGCCTGGCGCATGGGAATTAAATATCCGTTACTGATGCTGAATGCCGGCAAAGTATTCTTTCTTCTTCTTCCGTTGTACTACCTTGCCACGCTGTGGCTGACGCTTATTTTTATGTGGATTGATTTCCATTCCAATAACAAGCGCGGAACCGGTTTATTGGTAGCGGCAGAAAAGAAATAAGCGGATAACAGCAGCCATTCGCCGAATTTCAAAGAAGAAGATACCTTTTCGCACCTTTTTTTCCATTTCTTTTCTCCGTACCTTTAATCGCAGCACATCTAAAAAAACCGGACAACCATCATTTCAATTTTTTATGCAATCTCTCATTAATCTTCTGGCAGAAAACCAACTGCTTCTGCTCTTTACCGTTATCGGACTCGGATATTTAATCGGAAATATAAAAATATCAGGTTTCTCGCTCGGCATTACCGCCGTGCTGTTTGTCGGCATGGCGTTCGGAGCGCTCGATAAACGTCTTGCGCTGCCGGAATATATTTATGTTATCGGTTTAGTTCTTTTTGTGTACGCTATCGGCTTGCATGCCGGACCGAATTTTTTTGCTTCGTTTAACAAACATGGAATTCGTTCAAATATTTTTGCTCTTATCGTCATCATCATCAGTGCGCTTGTTGCCGTGGGAATTTCTACTCTGGCAGATCTTCCGGCGTCCATAATTTCCGGGATTTATTGCGGCGCCTTAACCAACGCGCCTGCGCTTGCCGCGTCGGTGGAAACCGTAAAATCTCTCACCTCATCGCTTCCTGTTTCAGCGCAGGATACGCTGGTCAATAATTTTGTTGTTACCTTCGGTCTTACGTATCCGTTCGGCGTGCTGGGATTAATTCTTTGGTTTTATCTTTTCATAAAAATTTTTAAAGTGGATTTGGTAAAAGAAGAAGCGCAGCGAATTCAAGAATCGGGCGACACAACCATTCAGAGCTATACGTTCCGCATTATTAATCCTGCCGTTGCCGGAAAATCGGTAGAAGCGGTAATGCAGACCATTGAAAAGCCGGGGTTCGTCTTAAGCCGAATAAAAAAAGAAAATTCCATTCTTGTTGTTACGCCAAATATTATTCTTTCGCCGAATGACGAAATTGTTGCCGTAGGAACGGAAGCGGCGTTACGAAGGGCGCACATTCTTTTCGGCGAACGGCTGCCGTACGATTTGGATCCTGAAAACGACGGCATTGAATACCGCCGGATTTTTGTTTCCAAACAAAATATTGCCGGAAAAAAAATCTATCAATTGGAATTAGAAAAAAAATTCGGCGCTACCATAACGCGTCTGCGGAGAGGCGATATTGATTTTGTTCCGTCGCAGGATACCATGCTTGAACTCGGCGACCGCGTGCGGGTTGTTGCGAGACAGGAAAATTTCACCGAGATTACGAAATTTTTCGGCGATTCCATGAAAGGAATTTCCGAAACAGATTTTCTTTCCATTTCTTTCGGCATTGTGCTCGGCGTGTTTGTCGGCATGTTTCCGATTCCTCTTCCGAACGGCACTTCGTTTCAGCTCGGGTTTGCCGGCGGACCGCTTGTGGTGGCGCTCTTCTTAGGAAGAATACAGCGGACCGGCTCAATTATTTGGACTCTTCCCTTCGGCGCCAATATGGTGCTGAGACAGATTGGATTAATTTTCTTTCTTGCGGGCATCGGAACAAAAGCCGGATACGGTTTCGGCGGAACGTTTGCTTCCGGCGGATTTACTTACATCATCGCCGGCGCGCTCATTACCACATTTGTTGCCGTTGTTACAATTTGGATTGGCTATAAATTTTTGAAAATGCCGATGACCGCATTAATGGGAATTGTGAGCGCCATTTCAACACAGCCGGCGGCGCTGGCATACGCAAACCAGCAGACGCAGAATGAACAGCCGAATTTATATTACACCAGCGTATACCCTGCGGCAACTGTAGCGAAAATTATTCTTGCTCAAATTCTCGTTACGGCATTATGGAAATAAATAAAAAAAGGAGTTTATCGTTACGATAAACTCCTTTTTCTGTTTTAGTGTAATATGTTACTGATTATCTACTCGCGCTTCAATCACCGTTTGAATTGCCGGATCAACTTTTCCGAGAAAATTATATCCTGTCGCCGCTTCAATGGCATCCACGCTGACGCGGAATGATTTCCAATCTGCTGAACGGCTGATCAGCGCATCATCATTCGGCATGTTTACGGAAATAACGCGTGTTGATGTGGTAACGCGGCTTAAATCATTATTGCCGTTCGTAAGCACAACAGCAATCTTCCAAGTGTTTGTCGGAACATTCACATGCCCGTTATTGATTGTTCCTTTTGATCCGTATCCGCCGGAATAAATATACAATTCATTACCGACTGTAACGAGCGTGCGAAGATAATCTTCAAATTTTGCCCACGGTCCTTGATTGTTATTCGCTGCCTGCGGAATCATGTTCGTCATCAGGAATGTTGCGGAATTGTCTGTCGTTGAAGAAGTGCGATCGGCTGAAGGACACATATGGCCGCGATCGTATCCGCTGCCGCTGTAGCTGTTTCCCTGCACTTGATACCAGCCGGAAGGAAGAGTGTTATCGGCGCGGAAATTATCCTGACGCGCCGCACTGCCGAGCCACGTTGAACTTAAATGCCAGGCAACCCAATTTGCTTCACCTTTATCCCGATTGTAGGAAATGACATACTGCGGTTTTTCCATTAAATAATTTGCGTAATTGCTGACATTTGTCGTTGCACTGCTCGGGTTTCCAAGAACCGTGTGCTCGCTGGCTGAAGTGGTGGTATCAACTTCGCCCGTTGAATAATCCTGCTGCGAGAAATCATCTATATTAATTCTGTTTGCGCTTCCATCGGTTTTACGAATTTCAAAGCGTACTGTTCCGGCGACATTTACGGTAAATGATGCCGTGGTTAAACTTGTTGATGAAGTGGTGATGGTTGAACCGGTCTGTTTCCACGTGCTGCCGCTGTTGGTTGAATACCATAACTGCCAGGTGGAATTTCCGTCCGTTCCATATTTTGCATGTTTTATGGTAACAACGCCGGCTCCGTCGGTTTTATTAAACTTCATTGTCAGTTTTCCGCTGTTGCGCAGGCGGATACTTTTACTTCCGTTTTTTCTGTCGCTAGTTGAAGTTCCGACCAGCGCATCATTTAAATTCCATACACCGGAAGAAAATGTTACATCGCCGGCAGCATACGCGGTTTTAGAACCGGCTTCAAAATCTTCCGAAACGGTAACTTTTTTTAATGACTGAACGGAGGAACCGATTTGTAGGTTTTGCTGCGCTTCAGGAGCGGAGGGATTTTGACACGAAGAGAAAAGTAACAACAATACAGCAGAAAACAACAACGGGAAACGAAGAACAGACTTCATAGAACTTCTCCTTTGTATAGTGAGAAAATAACAACCGAGAATAAGTATGGTATTTTATAAAATGTACAACGTTGTGTTCAATTTTTATCTATAACGTGTTCTATTCTTTTCTGGATATCAGCCGGCAGATTAGGAAATAAATTGAAGCCGGTTTTCTTTTCAATTTCATCAATGCTCACGCGAAATGATTTCCAATTGTTTCCTATTGAAATGCGGGAATTCGAATTCGGCATAATGACGCCGATTGTTCGTGTGGAATCGGTTACCCGCTGCAGATCATTTTCTCCCGCATCCAATACCAGCACTGCTTTCCACGTATAGGCGGGAATTTTTACTCTTCCGCTGTCAAGATATCCCTGCTCGCCGAATCCTCCGGAGTAGATGTATAATTCTTTTCCCTGCTTAACAAGATCGCGGCAATAGATTTCAAACTGCGCCCACGGACCTCGATTGTTATTCGGCGCTTGCGGAATCATATTCGTCATAAGAAAGGTTAAGGAATTATCTTCCGCCGTATTAGTCCGGTCGCCGGAAGGACACATATGTCCGCGGTCGTATCCGCTGCGGCGGTAACTGTATTGATGAACATGATACCAATTTGCGGGGAGCATACTGTCCGCACGAAAATCATTTTGACGGTGAATGTCGCCGAGCCAGGTGCTGTCTGTATGCCAGGCAACCCAATTCGCCGTTCCGAAAAAACGATTATAGGAAAGAACATACTGTTTCTTCGCCATTAAATAATTATCCGGAGCAAGGAGAGAAACGGAGGCATTACTGGGATTACCCATGGCGAGATGTTCGGCAAGATAGACCGAATCTTGTTGAGCAAAGAGATTAAATGCAAGAAAAAGAAGAAAGATTCCCCGATGAATCATGAAGTGAAATTACAATAAATCAATTTTTTATCCAAGAAGAATGTATGAGAGAGTGAAAAATATTTTTTTCACTCTCTAACGCCGCCTTAATAATTTTCTTTAAACTTTTATAAACCATTTCTTTTTATACATTACCCACACAATAAGGTACATAGAAAGCATCCAGCAGACGGCATGCATTAAGGAAGCATTAAGCGGCGAAGAGTACGGCTCAAAAATAGTTTGAACAAGTAATCGCTGAAGTGAAACTGTTGCTGCGGTACCGTCGGCCGCCTGCACGGTAAATTTCCATAAGCCCATTGTTCTTCCCACAATGCCGGAAAGAACAAAAATAAAAATGGCATTCATGCCGTACACAACGAACGGGTACGCCCATTTTTTAATTCCTTTGGCATCAATTAAAAAATAAAATATTCCGAAAATACATAACGCCCACCCTGCCATGAAAACGGAATAAGAAACGGTCCAGATACTTTTGTTAATCGGCATCCACATATCAAACAGCGCGCCGAGCAGCAGCAGTCCGGCGCCGAAGACGAACATCCAGGCAGATTTTTCAATTTTGCTCTGTTGTGAAATACGAAGATAATCTCCTGTAATTACTCCAAAGAGCGTTGTGGCAACAGCAGGAAGCGTGCTGAAAATTCCTTCCGGATCCCAGGTTTTGGTTGCGCCCCACATGTGCCCCGAGAGAAAAAGAGAATCAATATACGCAGAAAAGTTTTTTCCTTTTTCAAAAAGTCCGGCGCCGAGTTCCGGAACAGGAATGTAAAACATGCCGATGCTGTACAGCAAAAAAACAATGCCGATTGCGTAAATTTGTCCGCGCGTTGAGGTGTATAAATAAATAACCGAAGAAATAAAATAACAGACGGCGATTCGCTGCAGCACTCCGGGAATACGAATTGATGACCATTCAAAGTGATGCCCCCACAACAACCCGAACGGAAAGCCGGCAAGAAAAAGTCCGAGTCCGAAAATAATTGCCGCACGGCGCAGCACGTTGAGAATAAGTTTCTTATTGGTGTCTCCTTTGGCTCTTCTGGCATCAAAGGAAAACGTCATGGAAACGCCGACAATCCAGAGAAAGAACGGAAAAATCCAATCGGTAAAAGTCCAGCCGTTCCAAGAGGCGTGCGCTAATTGAGGATAAATATGGCTCCAGGAGCCGGGGTTATTCACAAGTATCATTCCGGCAATGGTAAATCCGCGGAATGCATCGAGCGAAAGAAGACGTTCGTGTTTCATTGTACCCTCTGTACGATGTAAAATGAACGATGGAAAACGACAATGCTGTTACTTCTGCCGTCTCTCCACCATGTTATTCAACAACAAACACTCTGTATCCGTGTGCAGGAAGAGCGAGCTTCTGCACATTTTTTCTGTCAACTTTTTTTCCGGTAAAGAGATTAATAAATTTTTTCTTCTGTAGGTTTTTCGGCAGGATAAGTTCCGCCGTTCTTTCACCGCTGGCAAAATTGAATGCCGCCAGCACAACATCATTTCCTTTTTTACGAAGAAACGTATAAACTTTTTCCGGATGATTATTCTTTACTATCGCATACGTTCCTTCTTCCAGCGCCGGATGCTGTTTTCGGATTGCAAATAATTTTGTATAGAATTCAAAAAAATCTTTCCCCTGATTCCAATTAATTTCAAATTTATCGAACAAGCCGAGCTTCTGATCGCTGCCGACTTCTTGTCCGTTATATAAAAGCGGTACGCCGGGATACGTAGAAACAAGCACGGCAGCAAGTTTTGCTCCCTCTTTTCCATATTTCACCACATCGGAATTATCCCACGCATTTTCATCATGATTGGAACTGAACAACATTCTCAGCGAACCTTTGGGAAATTGTACTGCTTCTTCTTTCAGCAAAGAATCTAAGGAAGAAGCGTGGCGTGTTCCTTTTATAATTTCGGACATTCTATTGTAAAAATTCCAGCTGTAGGTAAGATCGAAGGCTTTAAGATGTTCTTCCGGAAGCTGTCCTTCTGCCAGCATGATAATCGGTTTTATGGAATCGAGCGCCGCGCGCGCTTCATTCCAAAAATCAATCGGAACCATTTCCGCTACATCGCATCGATATCCGTCAATGCCGATATCGCGCACCCAGTATTTCAGCATGTCAATCATGTAGCGGCGAAGTTCGGGATTTTCATAATCTAAATCGGCAACATCGGACCAATCGGCAATGGGAGGAACAATCATTCCCAGCTCGTTGCGTGTGTACCAGCGGGTATGATTTTTTGCCATTTCATTATCCCACGCCGTATGATTGGCAACCATATCAATAATAATTTTCATCCCTTGATTGTGTACGGCATGCACCAGCGTTTTAAAATCATTCAGCGTGCCGTATTCGGGATTGATGCCGTAATAATCTTTTACCGAATACGAACTGCCGAGTGTTCCTTTTCGCTTTTCAATTCCAATGGGATGAATAGGCATGAGCCAGAGAATGGTAACGCCGAGTTTTTTTAATTCCGGAAGACGTTTTTCTATACCGGCAAAGTTTCCTTCTTTTGAAAACGCGCGAGGGTAAATTTCGTAAATAATTCCGTCCTTCACCCACGGTTCGGAACGGCGCGCTGTTTCACCGGAATAGGAAACCTGTGCCTGCACATAACAGGAAAATGCAAGAATACAGCAGAAAAGTTTTTTCACAAATTATTCCTTGAATCAAGATAGTTTACCTTTCAAAAGTAGCGAAAGATAAGCCGTGATGCAAGATGAAGATTTTTAGAGCGCCTTTTTCTGTTTCGTAAAAATTTCTTTCACATTCGGGAGATTTGTTTTGTTCACCAGCACCAGCAGCGTATCTCCTGCCTGCAAAATTGTTCCGCCGCTCGGCACAAGATATTCGCCGTTTCGGTTTATCAGTACAATTAAACTATCCGGCGGCATTCCAAGTTCTACCACGGAACGCCCGGCGGCATCGGCATTAAAGGAAAGAATAATATCAATAATTTCGGCATCCGTTCCTTTCAGCTGTTCAAACTCCAGCGGAGAGTGTTCTGTTTTTTCTTCGTACGAATGAACGCCGAGCGCTTTGGCAACGAGCGGAATCGTCCAGCCCTGCAGCAATGCCGAAGTGAGCACAATAAAAAAAACAATGTTAAAAATTAAATCCGCCGAATCGACTCTTGCAATCAGCGGAAATGTTGCCAGCACAATCGGCACGGCACCCCGCAGACCGACCCAGGAAATAAATATTTTTTCTCTCCACAACATCGGCGAAAAAGCAAGCCCCGCCAGCACGCTGACCGGACGCGCAATAAACATTAAAATAAATGAAATCAATAAACCAGAACCGGTTATCAGCACCAGCTCCGACGGGAAGACAAGAAGTCCGAGCGTAAGAAACATCGTAATTTGTCCGAGCCATGCCAGACCGTCGAAGAAACGAAGAAGACTTCGCTTCTGCACAATATCGCTGTTGGAAATAATTATTCCTGCAATATACACGGCAAGAAATCCGCTTCCGCCGATGCTTGCCGTAACGGCGTAGGTGAATCCCGCTCCCGCAAGAGTAAAAACAGGATACAATCCTTCATACGCCACGCGAAGATGATTAAGCGTAAATACAATTCCTCTGCCGATAGCAAAACCGAACACCGCCCCTAAACCCATCTGCAGTAAAAATATTTCTACAATGCGAAATAACGGCGCATCAGGGAGCTGAATAATTTGAATAATTCCGATTGTTAAAAATACCGCCATCGGGTCGTTGCTTCCAGATTCTAATTCCAGAAGCGGTTTTAAATTTCCTTTTAAATGAACATTATGCGAGCGCAGCACCGCAAACACCGCCGCCGCATCGGTTGAAGAAGTAATGGCGCCGATGAGAAGCGACGTCAAAAGAGGAAGATGAAGAAAATAATAAATACCGAAACCGACAATTGCCGCCGTTATCAACACGCCGAATGTTGCAAGCGTTATTCCTTCTTTTACCACCGGGCGCACCGAACGCCACTGTGTATCCATTCCGCCGGCAAAGAGAATAACCACCAACGCAATAATTCCCACCGACTGCGACAGAGCGGCATCATCAAAAAATATTCCGCCGGGACCTTCAAAACCGGCAAGCATGCCGATGCCGAGAAACAGCAGCAGCGACGGAACGCCGAGGTTATCCGTTAAGCGCGCAATAATAATGCTGAAAAGAATCAGCACCGAACCGATGAGAAGAATATATTCAATGGAAAGCATACGGTTAAGTATAATAAATTTTAGCGTAAGGAAACATTAGAAAAGGAACAATTTCAATAAAAATTTGTTACAATTATATCGTATATTAAACGAAACACCTTGCTGCGTGTCAAAATATTTTGTTTTATCAATCAATCATAAACTATGAAGTTAAAATCTTTTTTCGCTACCCTCTGTTCTATTTCTTTTATTCTCCTCTTCTCCTCCTGCGGCGCAAAGAAAGAAGACCCAAAACAGCCGGCTGTTTCTGCCGCACGGAGCAATATCTTAACCGTCAGCGGTATTATTGTAAAACCTCAACAGTTGGAAAATATTGTCCGCTCTTCCGGTACAGTGCTGGCATCCGAATCGGTTGATTTGGCGGCTGAAACCGCCGGACGCATCGATAAAATTCATTTTAAGGAAGGGGCGCACGTTACCAAAGACCAGCTTCTCATCAGCATTAACGACGATGATCTGAAGGCGCAGCTGAAAAAAACAGAACTGCAGATTCAGCTTGCCGAAGAACAGCTGACGCGCCAGAAACAATTGTATGATATTAACGGCATCAGCAAGCAGGATTATGATATTGCGCTCAACAGCGTAAATACTTTAAAGGCGGATAAAGAAAATCTTATCGCCGCCATTCGCAAGAAAGAAATCCGCGCGCCGTTCGACGGGCGCATCGGTCTGCGGTACGTCAGCGAGGGAAGTTATGTTTCACAGGCAACCCGCATTGCGTCCATTCAAAAAGTCAATCCGTTAAAAATTGATTTCTCCATTCCTGAAAAATATGCCGATCAGGTTTCCGTCGGCGATGCCGTTTATTTCAGCGGCGACGAAACAAAACAAAATTTTACCGGTACGGTGTATGCCGTTGAACCGAAAATTGACCCTGCCACACGAACGCTGCAGCTGCGGGCATTGTGCGAAAATAAAAATGAAAAAATTTTTCCCGGCTCGTACGTGAACATTGAATTACGGCTGAAGAAAATTCAAAATGCGTTAATGGTTCCCACACAGGCAATTATTCCCGTCTTAAAAGGGCAGACAATTTTGGCGAAAAAGAACGGCGTTGCGGCTTCTGTGCCGGTAACGCTGGGTATTCGCACCGCTTCTTCTGTTCAAATCATCAGCGGCATTTCTGCCGGAGATACCGTTATTACCACCGGCATGATGCAGCTGCGCAACGGTTCGCCGGTTAATGTAGAATTACAATAATCGTTTCTGTTAAAATTAAAAAATTATAGTGTTAAAAAATAATGAGTCTTGCTTCTGTAAGTATTAAACGTCCCGTGCTGGCAATTGTAATGTCGCTGACGATTGTTTTGTTTGGAATCATCAGCTTTAATTTTCTCGGCGTGCGCGAATATCCTGCCATTGATCCTCCGGTAATTTCCGTCCGCACAAATTATACCGGCGCCAATGCGGATGTTATTGAATCGCAAATTACCGAACCGCTGGAAAAAGCCATTAACGGTATTGCCGGCGTGCGGAATATTTCTTCTGCCAGCAGCCAGGGCGTAAGCAGCATTACCGTTGAATTTAATCTCGATGCCAATCTTGAAGCCGCCGCCAACGATGTGCGCGATAAAGTTGCCGGCGCGCAGCGTCAGCTTCCGCAGGATATTGACGCGCCCCCGGTAGTAACCAAAAGCGATGCTAACGCCGATGCAATTATTTCTCTCACCATTCAAAGCGATACAAAAAATCAATTGGAGCTGAGCGATTATGCAGAAAATGTTATTGCACAAAATCTGCAGACAATTCCCGGCGTCAGCTCCACTCAAATTTGGGGGCAGAAACGCTACGCCATGCGTATCTGGATGAATCCCGCGAAACTTGCCGCCTACGGCTTAACACCGCTGGATATTAAAAGCGCACTTACAAAAGAAAATGTTGAACTCCCTTCGGGAAAAATTTCCGGAAATCAAACGGAGCTTATTGTTAATACCAAAGGAAGATTAAAATCCGTTGATGATTTTAATAACCTTATTGTGAAGTCCGACGGAACCAATATTGTGCGCATCAGCGATATCGGCTTTGCCAATCTCGGACCTGAAAACGAAGAAACAATTTTAAAACAATCGGGCACGCCGATGGTTGCCGTTGCTATCGTTCCTCTTCCGGGAAGTAATTATCTGGATATTGCCAAAGAATTTTATAAACGGTTAGACCAAATAAAAAAAGAACTTCCTGCCGATTACAAACTTGATATTGCCATGGATAATACGCTCTTCATTAGAAAATCGGTTGATGAAGTGCAGGAAACAATTATCATCGCTATTATATTGGTTATTGCAATTATTTATCTCTTCTTCCGTGAATGGATTATTGCGTTTCGCCCGTTGATTGATATTCCGGTCTCGCTTATCGGTGCATTCTTTATTATGTATCTAATGGGATTTTCCATTAACGTGCTGACGCTGCTGGCAATTGTGCTGGCAACAGGATTAGTGGTTGACGACGGAATTGTGGTTACAGAAAATATTTTTAAAAAAGTTGAAGAAGGTCTTCCGCCGCTGCAAGCCGCTTTTGTCGGTTCGCAGGAAATTTTCTTCGCCGTTATTTCTACTTCCATAACATTAGCGGCGGTTTTTCTTCCGGTAATTTTTCTTCAAGGCTTTGTCGGACGGTTATTCCGTGAGTTCGGCGTGGTGATTGCCGGCGCGGTTTTAATTTCTGCGTTTGTTTCTCTTTCCCTCACGCCAATGTTGAATGCACGACTGATTAAGAGAGATCGTGCACACAGTTCGTTTTATAAAATGACAGAACCATTTTTTGTCTGGCTGAATAATTTCTACGACCGTACTTTGTCGGCTCTTATGAAGCGCCGCTGGCTGGCAACCGCCATCATCGGCGGTTCATTGCTTTTAATTGTCGTTCTCGGTTCTACGCTGCAATCCGAACTGGCGCCACTGGACGACCGCAATATGCTTCGTCTGCAGGTAACGGCGCCGGAAGGAGCTTCGTTTGAATACACCGATGCGTTTATGGATCGTCTGGTAAAATTTGTCAGCGATTCAATTCCTGAAAAAGAGGTTGCGCTCAGCGTAACGGCACCCGGATGGGGCGGCAGTGCCGTCAATTCCGGATTTGTCAATCTGCGCTTAACCGAATCTTCCGAACGTAAACGCTCACAGCAGGAAATTTCGGATTATCTTTCGGCGAAGGCACAGCAGATGACCGAAGCCCGCGTTTTTGTTTTTCAACAGCAGACTATTTCTGCGGGACGCGGCGGCAGAGGATTTCCGATACAATATGTTTTGGAAAATCAGAACTTTAACAAGTTTCGGGAATTCGTTCCGAAGTTTATGGAAGAAGTCAACAAGAGCAGCGTCTTTCAAGGCTCGGATGTAAATTTAAAATTCAATAAACCGCAAATTGACCTTTCCATTGACCGGAACCGCGCACGCACGCTCGGTGTTTCGGTGATTGATATTGCCCAAACATTGCAGCTTGCCTTCAGCGGACAGCGGTTTTCGTATTTTGAAATGAACGGCTTTCAGTATCAGGTTATCGGCCAGGTTGACCGCGCCAATCGCGATGAGCCGCTCGATCTTACTTCGCTGTATGTGCGGAATAATCAGGGGCAGCTCATTCAGCTTGATAACCTCGTGCAATTGAAAGAACAAAGCGCGCCGCCTCAGTATTATCACTTTAATCGCTTTAAAGCGGCAACTGTTTCTGCGGGACTTGCACCGGGCAAAACAATCGGCGACGGCATTGCAGAAATGGATCGCATTGCAAAAAAAGTATTGGATGATTCGTTCACCACGGCGCTGGACGGACCATCGCGCGATTACGCCGAAAGTTCATCGAACATTGTGTTCGCGTTTATTCTTGCTCTCATTCTTATTTATCTTGTACTGGCGGCGCAGTTTGAAAGCTTCATTGATCCGTTTACCATTATGCTTACCGTTCCTTTAGCGCTCGCCGGCGCGCTGCTTTCTTTATGGCTTGCTGGAAAAACTTTAAACATTTTCAGCGAAATAGGAATTATTATGCTGATTGGTTTGGTAACAAAAAACGGAATTCTGATTGTTGAATTTGCCAATCAGCAAAAAGAGAAAGGATTGAAGCTGCTGGAAGCAACACACACCGCCGCCGTTTCCCGGTTCCGGCCTATTCTTATGACCTCGCTGGCAACAATGCTCGGCGCGCTTCCTATTGCGCTGGCATTAGGAGGAGGAGCGAAGAGCCGTATCTCAATGGGTATAGTTGTTATCGGAGGCGTATTCTTTTCATTAATTTTAACGTTGTTTGTTATTCCTGCCATGCACACATTTTTCTCAAAAGAACTTTCGGCAGAAGAATTGGAACACCGGCACGCGGCAGAAATTTCCGCAGAAAGCGTACAGCACAGCTAATGTATCCGATTCAATACTCGCAGCGATCGCGATTTGTTACCGTGCTGGCAATTGTTTCCCTTGCGAGCGCATTTTTTTCTCTTGCGCAAAATTTTTCTACGCTTTCAATGCAGTCATCTTCAGAGTTTGAGATAGTGCAGTCGCTTCTTCCTTCCGGAATGATTCCTGCAACGGAAGTTTATTTTGAAATACTATTGAATATTGCGGCATTAATTGTTTCCGTTGCGCTGTTTATGCGCTCACGCAAGGGAAGAATTGCCTATATGATTGTGCTGGGAATCTATGCGGTGTGGGAATTGTATTCCGGAATTTCTTCGTATTACCGGTACAACGATCTTCTCGCTGGAATGGGATTTGGCAAACCTCTTTCTCTCATTCTTTTCTGGTCCGTCATCGGAATGGGAATGGCTGTTTTTATTTTATGGAAACTTTCTACCCCCGAAATAAAAAGCGAGTTTGAGAATTATTCCAGCGATTAATTCTTTTTGCAATATCCGCTAATTTCTTCTCGGCGGACGATGATGATTTCTTCGACGATGAATTTTTTTCTGCTCCTGCTTTTCTCTCTTTTGCGGAAACACTTCCGGAACCGGTTCTAAATATTTTTCTTCGGGATAGATACATTCAACTTTCTTTCCGAGAAATTCTTCCAGTTTGGGAATTTCGTGTGCGTCGTATTCATCCGCAAAATTAATGGAAATTCCCGTAGCGCCGGCTCGCCCTGTGCGTCCGATGCGGTGAACGTATTCTTCCACATCCTGCGGAAGATTGTAATTAATCACATGCGAAATTCCTTCAACATGAATACCGCGCGCGGCAACATCCGTTGCCACCAGCACGCGTATTTTTCCTTCACGAAAATTTTCTAGCCGTTTAATCCGCTGCCGCTGATCCACATCGCCGGAAAGAAGCGAGCAGGTAATGCCGTACGCTTCCAAGGTGTCGCGCAGCGAGCGCGCTTCATCTCTTCTGTTCGCAAAGATTAACACCCGTTCAAGATTTAATTTTGTAATAAGATTATGCAGCAGCGTAAATTTTTCGCTCTGCGTAGTAATATAGGTAATCTGTTCTACTGTGCTGACGGCAATTTCTTCCGGCATAATGCTGACTTCCAATGCCTGGCGCGTCCAGGAATCGGCGAGGCGTTTTACTTCGCTCGTCATTGTTGCGGTAAAGAACATTGTCTGCCGGCGCGCTTTCGGCGGGGTTTCGTACACAATTTTTCGCACGGAAGGAATAAACCCCATATCCAGCATTCGATCGGCTTCATCCAGTACAAGAATTTCTACTTTGCTGAGATCAACAAGCTTCTTTCTCATAAAATCAATCAGGCGTCCCGGCGTGGCAATAATAATTTCCGCGGAAGAAGATTTTAAAATATTCTGCTGTTTGTTGTAATCAATTCCGCCGACGAGAGAAACAATTTCAGCGCCGGTATATTTTCCAAGCTGTTTGGCATCTTTTTCAATCTGCATCACTAGTTCGCGCGTGGGAGCAAGAATTAGAGCACGCGGTGTGCCGACAGCTTTTGTTTCCTTTGCCGGATTTTTTAGAAGATGATTGAAGATGGTAATAAGAAAAGCGGCGGTCTTTCCCGTTCCGGTCTGCGCTTGTGCGGAAACATCATCGCCGTTTAATGATTTTGTCAATACTTCCGCCTGCACCGGCGTGCAGTATTGAAATCCGGCGTCAAAAATTCCGTGCAGCACTTCGTTGGCGAGAGCGAAATCATGAAACCGTGTTTTCCCATCCGCAACAGGAACTTTAAAAACAGAACTGTCCCACGGCTCTGCCGGAAGTATTCGGCGCGGTTCTTCTTTTGCGGTTTTTAAAATATCGGCATTCTGCTGCTGACGGCGCCGTTCATGGCGCGCTTTATATTCTTCCGGTGTTTCTTTTTTTCGCTGATCGCGAGGAAGATGCGCGCCGCCGGATTTTTCGCGAGGCAGCGGTTTGCGCCGGTTCGGCGACGGTTTGCTTTCCTTGGCGGTTACGGCGGGCGGTGCCGATACGGCTTTTACTTTAACGCCGAAAAACGATTTTAGTGTGGAAACAAAGTTTTTAAACAAGAATAGATGCCTTCAAAGTCAGTGAGAGGATACGCAATAATATACGAAATTAGATATCAGGAATAAAACATTCGATGACGGTCCGCAGGGATTAGGACATCATGCTGACGATTTCAGAATTGTTGTCGTACACCGTTTTCATAATCTGTGCAAACGTATCTGCCGATTCGTTGTGCAGGCGGGGAAAAAAATTTTCCAAAATCTTCCAGCTTTCTTCTTCTTCTAAAATAATTTCCGATGATTGTTCGCCGATACCAAGTTTCCAGCGCTCGCTTAACAAATCGGCAAAGCGGACAAGCGCGCAAAACGGCCGATTGATGGTTGCTGTTGAAATATCATGGTGCGAGCGAATAACATCAACGATTAACGGCGGCAGCGCCCATTTTTCCGTTAAGAGTGCGCCGATTTCGCAGTGGTTTATGGCAAGTGATTGTAATTCTGCTTCAACATCTTTCATTCCAAGTTCAACAACCATTCGCTGCACCAAGGTTAACGATTCGGAAAAATTTTGAGCCAGCACTAACTTTCCAATATCGTGAAGCAGTCCGGCGGTAAATTCTACGCCGCTGGAAGGCTGGTCAACATAAACCGCCATAAACCGCGCAATCATTGCGGTAGAAACGCCGTGCTTCCATAAGCGGGTGAGAAATTCTTTTTGTTCGCCGCTGAATAAAAGCAGGCGCTGGCGCATTTCAAACAACAGTATCAGCTGTGAAATTTCTTTAAAGCCAAGCAGCATTACTGCCCGCTGAACCGTTGTTACGTCTTCTGCAATGCCGTAATAACTTGAATTGGCGGCAGAAAGAATGCGCGTGGTTAGCGCGGCATCGGTTTCTATCATCTGAACAATTTTTTGCGCCGCTTTATCTTCCTTCATCAGCTCGGAGATGATTTGTCCAATCACCGTCGGAAAGGAAATAATTTCGTTTATTTTTTCAATTTCTTCTCGAATATCCTGCATTTCTTTTCAGTCTGTTCTACGGTTAAACAATAACAATTGCTCTTCTTTTCCGGATCGGAAAAAGAGAAACAAAATAATGCCGTAAAGAATAAAAAACTCCGTTGCTGTACGGAGTGATTTTTCTGTTACTATTTGTACTGTCATAGCTAAAAGTACAAAAATATTTTTTATTTATACACCGCACGCACGCCGTACTCGCCTGCCGCCCACAGCGAAAGGATTGAAGTAATTCCGGCAATGGCGCGCTTCTCATCTTCTTCATGAATCACTAAACCGTAGGTATCGGCAACAAAGTGCATATTGTCCAGAATTTTATTGGCAATGCGCCGCGGAACTCCGCCGTGCCAGAACGTTACCTGATCGAGAATCATTTCTTCATGCCGTCGTAAAAATTCTCCTAAAGAAAAAACATTTACGCTCAGCACCGTTCGCGGGCGGCATAAGGCAAGCAGGTCTTCAACATACTGATCCCAAAATTGCGCCAGCGCGCGGTTTTCCGGACGGCGCAGAAATTTTGCGCGGGCAACGGAAAATTTCGCTTTTGTTTGAACGCGAAAGCGCGGCACCACGGGATGAAAATCATATATTGTTTCCCAGTGTTCTTTATCGAATGAATCCCGTTCGTAATAGACCCAGATATTTTTTAACTGACTCCATGTTAATATTTTCAGTACCGCTTTGTCGCGGCTGTCGAGAATAATAAATTTTCCGGCTTCTGCTTTTACAACGGTTACCCAGTGGCTCCATTCGTACACGCAGATGAGCGAAGGAATTCCTTTGCGAAGATATTTTAATAACTGCCGCTTTGCAGTTTCCGGATTATGTTTTCGAATCATTAATAAATCGCAATGATATTCGTTGGCAGCGCGTCCCAGCTGCTTTTCATCGGTGCCGTTTTCTTCGCTTGAACGGGCAAGCCGTGTAATATCTTTTTCATCGGCAAACATGCCGAGCGTTACCATTGCGTGCTTCAGCGCGTACGGTCCGCATTGCCAGAGGTTCGGTTGTGGTTTAATGCTCATTGAACTTTCAAAAAAATAATGTTGATAAAACTACCCAAACTTTACTGAAAGTGCAACGATGTTGTACGCAAAAAGATAATATTTTTAAAATTTAATATCCCCGGCGGCGTTCGGCGTTGATCGGCACGGAATTCTTCCGAAGAAAAAAACTGATTTTGCTTGCCAAATTCAGAGATGTTCAATACTATATAGATATGGGAGCCGCCTTAAAGAAAATCTCCGTTGTCGTGCTCTACAATCACATCGGCGACGATATGTATGAGCAGATTAAGCAGGTCGATCCGGCAACGCTTGATTTTATGCCGGAATATAACATTCACGTTGCCACGGTAAGCGAAGAATATACCGCTATCGTTACGGCATTAAAAAAAGAAGGCTATCGCGTTCGGTTAGTCAATATCGCCGAAAACCTCTCTACCCTGCAGAATGTTCTCCGCCGCAATCCGCCGGATGTTATTTTTAATCTGGTAGAATTCATTCACGACTCGCATTTTCTTGAATCCGCCGTTGCCGGAATGTTTGAGGTGTATAAAATAGCGTACACCGGATGCTCTCCTTTTTCTCTCGAACTGTGCATGCACAAAGGAATTGCAAAACAATTGCTGCAGGCAAACAACGTTCCAACACCGAAATTTATTTCACTGAACGAACTATCCATTCCCAAGCAGCACGGGTTAACGTACCCGCTGATTATTAAACCGGCGCTTGAAGATGCCAGCTCAGGCGTTGATAAAGATTCGGTTGTGTATAACTACGAAGAACTGACGGCGCGGCTGGAAAAAATATTTAAAGAATTTCATCCCCCGATTTTGGTGGAAGAATATATTGAAGGACGCGAACTTCATGTTTCAATTCTCGGAAACAATCCGCCGCGAATTCTTCCGCCGATTGAATTTGATTTTACCGCGCTGCCGAAAGATTTTCCCAACATTATTACGTACGATGCAAAATGGAATCCTTTAAAAGAAGAATTTCACCGTGTGCACGCTGTCTGTCCGGCGGAACTGACAAAAACAGAAATGAAAAAAGTTGAGCAGGTTTCCCTTGCCGCTTATAAAATTCTTCAATGCCGGGATTATGCGCGGTTGGATCTTCGGTTGGGAAAAGATCAGAACGTTTATGTACTGGAAGTAAATCCGAATCCCGATTTAACCGAAGGCGTTTCGTTTATGGAATCGGCGGAACATGCCGGGCTTTCATTTTCAGAAACATTGAGCATGATTGTTGATTTCGCCTATCAAAGAAAACTTCTGCGTCTTCATCAAGAATCCGTACAGCGGGAGCTGGCAAAGAAGAAGCTGGTACAAAAGAAAAAAGAATATTAAAAAATCTATCCTGCTTCATACCATTTTCATTGTATTTATTTCTCATCAGGAAGGTCGCGGCATCCGATACCGTAATTTGAAATTATATTCATAAGTTGTTGAAGTGAATATCCGAGACATTCCACACGCAGCACTTTATCGCGGTCGGCAAAATCAAGAGAGGCACGTTTTACCTTATCCATGCGGTTTAACTGCATAAGAATAAATTCTTTTTCGTCAAACGATTCAATATCCGTCTGTAAAATATAAATATTTGGCTGCTCCATACATATCCTTTTTGTTCCTGTTGAAAACTACAATACAAAAATACGCATACTCTCGCCGAGAGTTGCAGTACAATTCGGTGAACGGCGGAAATTTTAGGATGAACGGCTCCGAAACGTGAAAAATTTGCGGCGGATAAAGGAAAATAATTCCCGGTGTTACTGCGCGGTAGATGTTACTGAATGATAGATTTCTTTAACGACGCCAAAATCTGCTGAGCAGCTAAGCGGTTTCCTTCATCGCTTAGATGAACGCCGTCGTAGGTAAGAATTCCTTTTTCTTTATTTTCGGTATTATGCAGAGCTAAATATTCCTTAAATGCCGTGCGAAGATCGCACAGCGGTATGTTTTCTTTTTCTGCCGTCTCTCTGCTAACGGCGGAATATTCATCAAGCATAGCATCATACGTATTTGCTCCGCCGGTTTTTTCCCCAATAACGCTCGGGGTGCAGAGAAGAACGCGGATATTTTGCGATTTCAATGTTTCAATCAGCGTCGATAATCCTTCTCGAAAGACCGGTTTCGGCGTTCCGGATAATCCGCGGGAAGCGAAGGCAAAATGCCAGACATCATTAATGCCGATATAAATTACCACAATGCCGGGATTTTTTGAAAGCACATCGCGGTCAACGCGCGCCAGCAGATCGGAAATTTTATTTCCGCTTACGCCGGCGCCGATAATCTCATACGGCGTGTTCTGCTGAGCAAGCGAATCGCGAAGAAGTGTTACATAGCCGTTCGGCTTCACTCCCAGTTCTGTTATTGAATCGCCGAAAAAGATTATGCGCTTCTGTTCATTCATCAGCGATTGAGATGAACAGCCCGCAAAAATAACTATACCGGCAAAAAAAATACAAAACCAAATGAAAAAATATTTTTTCATTTACCAATCCATTTTTTCTCTCAATCCCATAATATGGGCGCAGTGTTTCTCGCCGTGAAAACTGTACGTTTCCAGCATCGAATCCAGCGAAACATCTCCCCGCTCCGGATGTTTTCCCGATCGGCTCCATTGCTCTTCGGTCAGCGAATCAAGAAGAAACGCCCAGCGTTCGTGCAAGCCGCGAAGCAGTGCAACTGCGCCGTGAATATTCAGCCGGTACTCCGGCGTTACCGCCCAATCATCCTGGTTATACGTTTTCATTGCCGGCTGGTCTTCCACGACAATCCATTTGCAGCGAAGAAATGCATTCATGTGAGCATCGCATAAGTGATGAACGACCTGCCGTACGGTCCATCCGCCGTCGCGGTACGGAGTATCGAGCTGCGCTTCGGAAAGACCTTCTAATGTTGCTTCAAGAATTCCTGGTAAAGATTTTATTTTTTGAATTTTTAATCGCCGTTCATCCATTGTGGGCATCGGAACATCTCCTTTAATAATATTTTTAATAGTAATTTACCAAAGGTAGAAAATGAAAAAAGATATTTCCAATAATAAAAATAAAAAAGTCCGTAAAATACATACGGACTAAGGTGAAACGATAATATTTTTTACTGTTGAACGTCTGGTGTTCAAAAAAATCACGGAGATTATTTTCTTCCGGAGTTTCCCTTCGGGCGCGCTTCATTAACAATAATGTTCCGGTTCATAAACCGTGATTCGTGAAGGTCTGAAATGGCACGCTTCGACTGTGACTCGTCCGCCATTTCAATAAATCCAAATCCCTTGGAGCGTCCGCTCGCCGCATCGGTAATAAGTTTTGCGGATGTTACTTCTCCGAATTGTGAAAAGAGTTCTTTTAAATCGTGCTCATCGGCATCGTAGCTGAGATTGCCAACATAAATAGTCATAACATTTTCCTTGTGCGCTTGTGAATAAAAATATGAATTAATGAGAGAAGGCGAACAGCAGGAACCTGAACGAAGGAGAATGATAACCAGTGCTACTGAAATGCCGTCAAATCACTACTAAGATACGAATTTGGATTGATATTACCAATGAGTTTATGGCGCACAGGTTGCCATTGAGCGTTAGATTATTTTCTTCCCTGCAAACCGCGCCACTGCCGCCTTTCCTTGATGAAATGGTCCTTCGTTCAGCACAATTTCCGTATCGTAACATCCCAGAATTTCCAGCGATGCAAATTCTTCCCGCAGCATCTCCGAACTTTGCAGCAGCGAACGTTCCTTCGGACCGCCGGAGGAATACCGCAGTTGTTCCGGTGAAAACAACTCAGCGGAAATTCTTCCTCCCGGCTTTAACGATGCAAGAAGATTTTTATAAAACGTGCTGCGAAACGATGCCGGCAGATGAACATACGTCAGCGAGATAAGATCATACTGTTCGGAATCGGCAGTAAAATTTTCAGCATCCAGCACTTCATATTGAATTGAAACATTCTGTTCTCCGGCAAGCGCCAGCGCTTTTTCTTTTCCTGCTTCGCTCCAATCAAAAGCATCAACCTTCCAGCCTAACGTGGCGGCATAAACGGCATCGCGTCCTTCGCCCGCGCACGGAAGAAGAATTTTCCCTGCCGGCAGCGCTCGTATTATCGATTGAAAAAATTCATTCGGCGATTTTCCGTAGGCGTATTCTCTTTGCGAATAGCGTTCGTTCCAAAAGTTACTCATTGTGCACTATTCAACACTTCTCTGACGACACGGGCAATTTCATTTGATTCGTACGGTTTTTGAACAAATGCTTTTACGCCTAACTTAAGTAATTCAGATTTGATGTGCGGTTCAAAGAAGCCGCTGGCACAGATAACTCTTACTTCCGGATTTATCTGCCGCAGTATTTTATATTCTTCAACGCCGGAGATTTTCGGAAGCCCCATATCCGTTACCACCAAATCAATTTCCTGCTGACGTTCCTTATACACGGCAATTGCTTCTTCGCCGTCTTTTGCATTGAACACCGTGTACCCTTTGTTTTCAAGAAAGACGTGAAGCATATTTCGAAGCGTTTCTTCATCTTCCACAATAAGAATTGTTTCGGTGCCTCTGAGACTCATGACATTTTTCTTCCCATTTTCAATTTCGGCTTCCACATGATGTTCAGAAACCGGAAGATAGAGATGGAAGGTTGTTCCTTTTCCCTCTTCACTTTCAACATCAATCACGCCGTCATGCGCCTGAACAATGCCGTACACTACCGATAAGCCGAGCCCTGTTCCTTTACCGGGATCTTTTGTTGTAAAGAACGGATCGAAGATCTGTGATTTTATATTTTCATTTATTCCCGTGCCGGTATCGGAAACGGAAACATCAAGATAGACATTATGCTTTACTTCTTTATACCGTTCCAATAATTTTTCTTTTTTAATTTTTCTGATTTTAAAAGTTAACGTTCCTCCTTCCGGCATGGCATCGCGCGCATTCACGCTTAAGTTTAACAGCGCCTGGTGAATCTTTGTTCTGTCGGCGTAAATGTACGGTATTTCCGGTTCAAAGGATTCCGATATGGTAATCAGTTTCGGGAATGTCTGCCGCAGCATGGAAATTAATTCGCGAATGACTTCCTTAATGCTGAGCGGAAGAATAGAGGTATCGGTTTTGCGGGCAAAGGTTAAAATCTGCCGGACAAGCCCCGCGCCGCGATCGACGGTTCGTAAAATAATTTCCAGCGAATCGTGCACCTTCTCCGGATTATGTTTATTTCTTCCGATGACTTCGGCGTAGCCCAAAATTATGCCGAGCACGTTGTTAAAGTCGTGGGCAATGCCCGCCGCCAGCGTGCCGATGCTTTGAATTTTCTGCGATTGCAGAAGCTCTCGTTCAAAATTCTTTCTTTCGGTTACATCTACTTGTATGGCGA
This sequence comes from Bacteroidota bacterium, assembly GCA_019455105.1. Classification (GTDB taxonomy): domain Bacteria; phylum Bacteroidota; class Ignavibacteria; order UBA10030; family UBA8401; genus JACFMZ01. The sequence continues at coordinate 29,786 of JACFMZ010000001.1, forward strand.
TATAATGCGTAATAACATTAAACTCATTTTTAATCGGAGAAATTGTTACTTCTTCCCAATATAATTCGCCGTTCTTCCGGCGGTTCTGTATTTCACCGCGCCAGCTGCTGCCCGCCGTAATTGTTCCCCACAATTCTTCGTACTTTGATAACGGCGTGGTGCCGGATTGAAGCATATTCGGATTTCGCCCGGCCGCTTCTTCAAAAGAATATCCCGTGATTTTTGTAAACATCGGGTTAACATATTCTATCGCGCCGGTGGTATCCGTAATAACAACGCTGTTCACGCTTTGTTCAATTGCTAAAGAGAGTTTTCGAATTTGTTCTTCGGATTTTTTCCGTTCTTCTATGTTGCGGAGATAATTGGTAGCATCAAGAAAATTTCCGTTCTCGTCATAATCAAAATGTGTTGTTTGTTCAACCCAGAATTTTTCTCCTTTTTTGGTAACAACACGAAGTTCCAGTACCATATCACTTCGTTTTTCTTTCAACCATTGCTTGTATTGAGCAATAACATGGGACCGATCCTCTTCGGCAACAAGCCGAAATACGCTGGTGCCGATCAGCTCTTCTTCCGTATAACCGCCGATGTGTAAAATGCCGGGATTGCAGTACGTAAAGAGCGAACGCGAATCTGCTTCGTAGTATGCTTCACGAACATTTTCGACAAGTTTTCTGTACCGCTCTGCGCTTTCTTTGCTGGCAAACTCTGCCCGTTTCTGCTCGGTAATATCTGAAAATGTTCTTACGAAACGGTTCTTTTCAATTCGCGAAGTAGAAAGTTTTAACCACTTTTTTATCGATGAAAAATAAATTTCTTCCTTCATCGATACTGTGCTGTTTCGATGTTTTTCCCAAAATTCTTTAATATAAATCGGTTGAACGGAGTAGACTTCCGTCGCACGTTTGCCAATTGTTTTGTTCCGCGTGCGTTGAACGATTCTTTCATACGCGGTATTGACTTCTAAAATTTTATAATCAACTGCATTTCCCTCTTCATCAAAAATTAATTCATTAAGCGCTAAGCCTTCTTCCATAGTATCAAATACCTCGCGTAATTTGTGTTCACTTTCACGCAGCGCAGCTTCTGCTATTTTTCTTTCTGCAATATCGTACACAATTGCATGAACAAATTTTTTACCGTCAATCTCTATTTTTCCGGAAAACACTTCTATATCCCGTATTGATCCGTCGGCAAGCCGGTGCTTAAACTCAAAGTTGTTTTTTATTCCTGAAGCAGAATTGCTTAAATGTTTATGCGTTTCATTCGGAGGAAGCACATTAAGATCGTAAATCTTCATCTGCGTAAGCTGCTCGCGGGACCAGCCGTAAAATTTTTCCGCCGCGTGGTTGGCTTCCACAATCTGCTGCGTTTCTAAATCGATAAGTAATTTCACGGCGGCATGATTTTCAAAAATTGACCGGTAACGATATTCGCTTTCTTTTAATGAACGCTCTGTCTGCAGGCGTTCTCTTTCCAGCTCGAAGGTATCTAACACAAAAGAAATATCGAGAGCCATTTCGCGCAGAAGATTGACTTCCCGCATTCCAAAAAAGTTTTCTTCATACGAATATAATGTTAATGCGCCGATCGGAATTTTATTGCAGTGTATCGGCGTAGATGCCACGGAGCGCAGCCGATGTTCTGCGGCAAGCTTCTCCCATGAAGGAACCGTTTCAGCGTGATGAATATTGTTAACAATAACGGTATCGTCTGTTTGGTATGCCTGATGTTCCGGCAGATTGGAAAATTGTTTCCACGCTTGCGCAAAATAATTTTTTTCTTCACCGTTAAACGCTGTTTGCAGCACGCCTTCTAAATCTTTTTGCTGAATGCTGATGGATGCCATGGGAAATTTTCCGAACTCTTCTGCATACAAACAAATATTTCGGAAGAGTGTATTGCGATCTCTTTCCCGCACAATTGCCTGATTAGTCTGGCTGAGAAGCGCATACAAACGCTGAAGATGAAGAATGCTTTCCTGTTGTTGTTTTAGCTGCGTAATATCGCGCGAAATAGTGACAAACTGTCCCGGTTTATGAGAAAAAATAGAGGTATTCAAATATCTCTTTTGTTCTTCATAATACGTTTCATGTTGAACCGGCGTACCTGTTTCAACAACGTTTACATAAATATCAAAATATGGCGGGGGATTGATGTTGTGTAATACGGTTCCGAGTTTTCCGATTATTTGTTCTTTAGAAATACCGGAGATGCTTGCCGTTTTCTCATTACAATCAATAATACGGTAATCAATCGGCTGGTGATTATCGTTGTACACAAGTTCGTGCACAACTGTCATATCCTCTATCGCCGAAAAGAGCGAGCGGTACTGTTCTTCGCTGGCTTTTAATTCTTCTTCGTTTTTCTTCCGGTCAGAAATATCTCTGATAATGCTTTGATAATATACTTCGTTATCGATAGAAAACAGCCGGGCGCTGATTTCTACCGGAAATTCTTTCTCTTCTTTTGTTACATGAATGCTTTCAAAGATTTTTCCTTCTGTTTCGGTAAGCTGTTCGTAATATTTTTGAATTTGGTTCTGCACCGAAACCGGACGCAGATTGTTTATCGATAATTTTAAAAGCTCTTCTCTGGAATAGCCGTGGCTTTTACACGCCTGATCGTTGACTTCAACAATTGTCCCTTCTTTGTTAAAGAGAATAATGATATCGTGAGCATATCGCACCAGATAATCAATCTGTCTGGAAAGCAGTTGTTTTTCCCGCTCCGATAAAAGTTCTTGTTTATACTGACGGGCACGCAGGTTTCGCCACCATAAACCCATCAGCGCGCCGGCGGCAATAACAATGAGAGCAATTGTTTGGCTCACTTCGCTGGCTTCTTCTACAATCGGGCGGTTCACTTCATCTTCATTAATCATTGCTGCCATGTACCACGGCGTATTCGGAATTTTTTTTCCGTATGCGTGCACCCGAACACCGTTGTAGTTCACCCCTTCATAAACATCTTCTGCTCCGCGGGCAAATTGCGCGGTAATAAGCAGCGAATCGTTGATTGATAATTTAAATACCGACGATTCATTTTTTTTCTGACGCAGCGCGCTGAGATAGACAATGCTGTCTCCTTCAGGCCGGAATAAAAATGTTTCAGAAGTCGGGCTTTCGGTGGGCCACGACTGTAAAAGCGGAAACAAGGTATTATCCGGTTTTATTCGCAGGTGCACAATTCCGACAAGCTGTGTATCCTTTTCGGCAGGTATAAACAGCGGCGCAAAGAGATCTAAGTGTGTGCCGGTTGTTACTTCCGAGCTATGAATATCGGTAAGAATTATTTTCTTTTCTTTAACGACTTTAGCAAATGTTGTACGGGCAAAGGTGCCATACACATTATTTTCCGGGGGATCAGAGAGAAGAACAGTACCGTCCGGATTAATTAATAAAATACTTTCATATTCATTACGGTCACGAAATGCCTTCATCCATTGCAGCAGTTCACTTCGAGATTTACCGTTCTTCTTATTTTTAGAATATTCATAAACGTCTCGCGCTAAAGGGATATTTGCGCGAAGTAATTCGGCATCGTCAAGACGCTCAATTCTCCATTGTTCTATTTGTCGGGACTTTAACTGAACAACAGCTTTCAACTGGTTGTTCACGCTTTCAAGAATAATTCTTTCCTGCGAACGATAGTAGGAATAGCCGGCAAGACTAAGAGCAAGGATAGAGAGAAGATAAATTCCGAGAAGCGACCACGGAATAAATTTTTTTTTCGTTTGCTTTGTCATAATGGTTTCGCTTAATGAACCAAAAACCTATTGTTCATATTCTTTGAAAAACGGGAATGATGAATTCTCTTATTTTAAAGTAATACAGCGTACCAACAAACAATCAAAATGTCAATACGCTATACAGCGTATATGGCGGGAGTATGCAGTTTTTTAGTTATTCAAAAGAAAGATATAATGTATCAATCTTTTCAGCGGAAAATTTACTGACAAAAAATAACACGGCAGAGGGGTGTAGTCGGTATTGAAAAAAATTTCAAAATACGGAGAAAAAAAATATCCTTGTCAAGAAAATACCGTCTTGACAAGGATATTCATGATGATATTTTTATTTTTTTTCCGGTTTATGCGGGAGTTTTTCGTCTCGCATAGCCGCATTGTAAGCAAATGCCGCCATAATAATTGCCGCTTGTTTTATATCATCAATCTGAACGCGGTCGAACAAATCCATGGTGGTATGATGCGTGCGCGATTCATATTCAATTTCATCCTGAATAAATTGAAATCCCGGAAGTCCGATGGCATCAAACGACAGATGATCTGTTCCGCCGGTATTTTGAAGCGTTAATGTTGACGCTCCCATATCTTTGAACGGCGCCAGCCATGCGCGGAAAATCGGACGAACGGCTTCGTTTCCCTGCATATACACGCCGCGGACTTTTCCGCTTCCGTTATCGTTGTTAAAATAAGCGGCAAATTTTTCTGCATCAGGTTTCAGCGAATCTTTTGTGCCGAAATGTTCTTTTACATACGCTTCCGAACCAAGCAGTCCCTGCTCTTCCGCTCCCCACAAACCGATGCGAATAGTTCTGCGCGGCTGCAGCCCTGCGGCTTTTAAAATTCTCATGGCTTCCAGGCAAACAGCAGAGCCTGTTCCGTTATCGGTAGCGCCGGTTCCGCCGTGCCACGAATCGAAATGTCCGCCGATCATCACCACTTCATTTTTTAAATCCGTGCCGGGAATTTCTCCGATGATGTTATAACTGTTTTCATCTTTCGTCCCCATAGCAACTTCTAGTTCAACGGCAAGTTTCACTTTTTCGCCGCGCTGCGCTAAGCGCACCAAGCGGTTGTACGCTTCGCCGCCGACTTCAATCTGCGGAGGAATTTTCGGTGCATTGGCTTTTTGAACCTGCACGCGATAGGGCGACATAAAAGAAGTATCCGGATGATTCGGAACGTATGCCTGCTGCACGCCGATACTGCCGCCGAGATTTCTTGTTGAGAATGAAGAGGTAAGCACCGCCGCAGGATTTTCATTCATAATGAACTGCCATTTTTCATAATTCAGCATCATCATTTTTTTCCATGCCGGAGGAAGCTGAAAGTTCCACCCTCTGCCGGAAGGAAAATCGGCGTTGGCTAATTTCAACAGCGACGAATCCGGTTCGCGCGATGCAAGCGGTTTCCAGTACGCTTCCACTTCTCCCGGTTTTGAAAGAAGCACAAACTTTCCTTTCAGCTTTCCTTTGTACTGCTGAAGCTGTTCCGCCGAATCAGCATCAAGATACACCACTTCGGCTTCTACTTTTCCTTTTAATCCCGGCGACCATGCTTTCGGGTACGAATTGAGCGGCTGAATCTGCCTGCCGAGAACCGTTGCGGAATATTTTTTTAATTCCCAGCTTTTGCCGAACGGACCCCACGCTTCGAGATGAGCATTTTCCAAACCGATGGATTTCATTTTTTCTGCCGCCCATTTTGCCGCTTCGTTATATTGCGGCGAGCCGGCTAAGCGCGGACCGTACACTTCGGAAATGTACCAGAGAATATCTTTTATCTGCGAGCGATTCCATCCTTCATCGCGGATTTTTGCGATTGCTGAGGTATCAATTTTTTCTCTTTCCTGCGCAAATGACGGGGAGATAAACAGAAAGGCAAAGAAAAATAATGCTGTCCATGTTTTCATATGATTCACTTTTAATGTTAATGGTTATTAGGTTGTTCCTGCGGAAAACTTTCTTCTTGATTTTCATCTTGCAGCGGTTCTTCATCCGGCAATTGTGCGCCCGGCTGCGCCTGTTTAAGAGAATCCGTTGATGGTTGTTTTGTTTTCGGTTTCTTTATGCTGAGAGAATTTTCAAAATCTCTCCGCATATTTGCCGCCACACGCGTATCGGATCCGTTCATCCAAATTTTTCCTTCAAAGACCTGCGATTCAATTTTAAATTCCAATTTTTTTTTATCCGGAGTAAATTTTGCCACAATACGCACCTGGTATTTATTATTACCGATCACATCGGAAAAATACGACGGACCGTACTGTGAACGCGCATAGCCGTCTTCTTTTGAAATCATATCGAGTTCAAATTTTTTTGTAATAATATAAATAACTCTCTGCCATGCCATATCGTACGATAATTTCGGATCAATGACGATGGTCTCCCAGTATTGGCGGGTCATCGGCATAAACGAATCCGGCGCGCCGGTACCGCAGCCGAAGATTCCGGTAAGCGAGAGAAAAGTAACAAGGTAAAAAAGATATTTTTTCATAGCGGCTCTTATTCTATTTTTAAAGTAGTTAGAATATAAGATTTTTCAATACGAATGACAGCAGCAAATTGAAAAATTTTTAATCCGGAAAATGATACTTAATTTCCTGCACCACATCCGGATGAAGGCTTTTTGCCACGGGGCAGCCGTCCCCTATTTCTTTAATTTTTTCCCTGTATTCATGAAAAATTCCGGAAGGAAATGAAAGCTTTACGACAATTTTTGCAATACGGCGGGGAAGATCGGCGCTCATATGTTTTTCAACCTGCACAGTCGTTCCGTCAATATTTACTTTTACCAGCCGCAGCTTAATGCCGATGGTAGTAATAATGCAGGTGCCGAGCGCAACGGCAACAAGATCCGAAGCGGAATAACTTGTTCCTTCTCCGAAATTATCTTTGGGCGCATCGGTAAGAAGCGCCGCTTTGTTATCATTGTGGGTAACATCGCATCGAAGTTTTCCTTTGTACAAAATTGAATATGAAACCATTGCCTCTCCTACGGTTTAATAAGTTGGATATTTCCATGAAGCTCAAGAATATTATTTTTTGCCGACGCACCGACTCCCGATAAGCGCAGCTCTCTGGTAACAAATTCTACTTTTTCAGAACCGTATTCTTTCGCCGGCAGCGGAAACGCAACCTGCGAACTTAATGATACCGGAATGCGAATCGGTTTTATTATTTCGGCAGCCTGCAGGGGAATTTCTTTGTAAAACGGAATTTCCCATTTTAAAAGGTTCACGGTTGCTTTGGCTTTCAGCAGAAGGGTTTTGGGCTGCGGCGTCAGCACCAGCGATTCGGAATCCGCAGCAATGGTAAATAAAATATTTTCATTCAAATAACAGTACAGCTGAGGCGAAGCGGAAGCCGAAATGCCGCTGTACGTTCCGGAGACGGAAATATTTCCCTTTCCTTCAATTTCAATTTCGGCATTCAGCGTATTATTCATTCCCCATTTGAACCGAAATTTTTTGATATCAATGGAAAACATTCCGCCGTTGATATTTATTTGATTGGTGTAGCCCATGCCGAGAATTTTCTTTTCTTCTTTCCACAGCGCCGGAGTCGACAGAAACGTCAGCTGAATATCGTTTGTCTGCGCCTGTGCAAAACAATCCAGCAGCCGGTCAATACCATCGATCGAGAGATGAACGGAAAAATTATTTTTTACCGGAACGGCTTTCGTGCGGAGCGCAACGGCTTCATCCAGCGAATCTAACTGCGGTGATATTTCGGCAATTTTCTGCCGCGATTCTTTCGTCGGCGGAAAGAGCGAGGAAGCCGATGAACCGCACCCGGCGGCAAGAAGCGAAAAAAGAAAAACAAGAATAGACTGGTTCAGCACAGCCGGAGGAAAGTATCTTCTGTTCATTGTGCGGCGCTCACTTTCGTGAGATTCATTCCCACCATTACCGCATTTTTTAGAATGAGAATTTCTTTTAATTGAAGCGCGTACGCAATTGTTTTTCCGGAAACAACAATATCCGTATTGATGCCGCTGCGCAGAGAAAACGAATTCTGCGGTATCGGAAATTGATTTTCAAAGTCAATCGGCATTTCAATGGTCGGCAGCTGCCGGCTCATTTCGGAAATTTTTAATTCAATAAGATCGGCGATAATATCATTTAAAATTCCTGCCGCACCGGAGGCGCTGACGGAAGGCGAAAGAGAAAACGGTTCAAAGCGGGCGTAGAGCTTTCCGTTTTCAACGGAAAAATCCAGAAGGCAGTCCGCCAGCATATCAACATTCACATTGTGTTGATGATTAAAAACGGAAAGATCCAGCGTGGCAATGGCGGAGCCGTTATTAAGCGCAATGCGGATGGAGCGGATAAAAAATGAATTCAGCGAATCAATCCAGCCGGTGGTTTGATCCAGCTGCGACGCAACGGTGTTGAACATCTCTTGATTAAAAGAAAATGTAAAATCAGAATTTTCTATCGGCTGATTGGAAGCAAGGCGCTGCTGCAGACGGCGCGCCGCTTCTAAGCGCACTTCATACATTTTTGCTTCGCGCGCTTTGGCAACCTGCTCTTTATCATAGTTTGCGCCGGCAACGGGTCGAAGAATAAAACAGCCGGAAGAAAAAACAGAGAGCGCCGCAAGAAGAAAAATCCTTCCTTGAAGCCGGCAGCCGGATAAAAAAGAAAAAGCGAACAATCCATTTCGACTCTTCGCTCTTTTTACTGCAGAATATGTTTTCATCAATGTTCCTTTTTCAGCTTCTGCTGAAACTCTTTTTGAAATTTTACCAGCTTTGGATTGATGACAAGCCGGCAGTACGGCTGATCGCCGTGTGTATTATAATAATTTTGATGATAATTTTCAGCACGATAAAATTGTTTAAACGGCGTAATTTCCGTAACAATGGGGTCGCTCCAGATTTTTTCTTCCGTTAATTCTTTTTTATACGCTTCGGCAATTTGTTTCTGTTCTTCGTTATGATAAAAAATAACTGAGCGGTACTGCGTGCCAATATCGTTTCCCTGCCGGTTCAGCGTTGTCGGGTCGTGAGTTTTCCAAAAGACATGAAGAATTTCCCGGTAAGAAATTTTTTTCGGGTCAAAGGTAATCTGTGAAACTTCCGCGTGGTCCGTTGTTCCGGTGCAGACCTGCTCATACGTCGGATTAGGAACCGTTCCGCCGGAAAATCCCGACACCACCGATATCACCCCTTCGAGCCGCTGAAACACGGCTTCCGAACACCAATAACAGCCGTTTCCGAGCGTTGCTGTTTCATATTGTTCCATTGGTTTTCCTTTCGTTGAAATTTTTGTTTGTGAAAATGCAGCAACGCTGCACAGCGCAATTGTTAAGAGTATTTTCATGCTTCCTCCTGTTCGTTACAACATCGCAGCGCCGGAAAAAATTCTCGGGATATAAAAATATTCTTGTCATTTAATGAAAAGAAGTTTTTTCGTTTCGCTGTTTCTCCCTGCTTCCAACCGGTAGAAATACATTCCGCTCGGCAGAGACGACGCATTAAACGACACGGAATACGTTCCTTCTTCCTGCATTTCGTTTACCAGTTCGGCAGCTTTTTGTCCAAGGGAATTGTACACTGTTAATGTTACCGGTATTCTTTTTTCGCTTCCATCAGAACGAGAATTTCTAGAAAGCGAATATTGAATTGTGGTTGCCGGATTAAACGGATTAGGAAAATTTTGCTCTAAAGAAAAAATAACCGGAACCGTATTTTCCCGGCGAACAGCAGTCGGCGGAAAAACTTTTATAATGGTAAAATCAACCCAGAAGAGCGCGCTCAACGTTGAAATGTTGGCGCTTAATGCATCGCCGATTGTCTTCATGGGATCGGAAAAATTTTTCCACCAAACGGAATCCGCTGCGTAACCGAATTGAAATGCTGATGCATTCGGAGAAAATTTACCTGCCCAGCTTTTAAATTCCGAAACCATTGCGTTAAAAGGATTTTGAGCAAAATTAAAATTCTGACTATCATCAACAAAAAGAATTTTTCCGCGGTACTTCGGCGGCATCCAGCTTTGCGCGTAATGCTTCAGAAACAATGTGTATGAAGAGTCGATTGCGCGTACTTTTTCATCCCATCGCTGTGCAAGAGAATCCGGAACTTTCGCATTATTTCTATACCATTCAACATCAATGCCGAACCCGATGACCGACGGATGATGCTTATAACGATTCAGCACAATAGAAATCAGCGTGTCAATCTCTGCATTGCCCGGCTCAATCTGAAGCCAGACTTTTATTCCTGTGGTATCGAAATGTTTAAGGTATGTTTCGTTTTGGTCCGTTGAAATAAAATTCACATTCGGAAGCGAAATTCCGCCGGAAGGAAAATTACATTGAGTGATGCCTTTATCAATATAAAGACTGACTATCCAGATTCCCGCGGGCTGCGAACCGGGAAATTTTTGTGCAATCTGTTTTGCCGTGCTGCTCCAATACTGCGGCGTTGGGAATACTCTGTTAGGATAACTATTTAAAATTCGTGATGCGCGGAATCCGGCGTAAGACGGCGTTCCGGCTTGTGTCTGCGCCGCACAGAACAAAAAAAGGATAAGAAGATAGTTCATTGAGAAAAGAGAAAAAATGAATGGTAAAGAAATTCTTTACATAAGTATAGAAATCATTTGCGAAAAAGTCTATATTAAAGCAGGCGTTGTTTTCAACTTACTGTAAAAAATTTTTTCAGGTATGAAGAATAAACGTTTCCCTTCTTATTGCGTTTTGTGTTTTCCTTTCTTACAATCAACAGTATTTCATCACTTCAAAACAATGGAGATGATCCAATGATACTCGATCGCCTTTCCCGAGCAGAAAAGTATTATGCGCTTCACCCGAATTTCCGGCAGGCATTTGATTACTTAAAGAAAAACGATGTCGCCTCACTCGCACCGGGAACATATCCCGTTATTAAAGATGATATCTATCTGATTATTTCCGCCGATGAGCCGGGAACAGAACGGCGGAAACTTGAAACGCACCAAAAATTTATCGACATTCAGCTGGCGTTGAACGGTTCGTTTTCCTTAGAATGGCGCGATGAAGATTCGTGCCGCGATATTTTTCAAGAATATCACAATGAAAAAGATCTGATGCTGTATAATGATTCGCCGTTATTTACGGTAACGTTACACTCCGATTTGTTTGCGGTTCTTTTTCCTGAAGATGCGCATGCACCGCAGCGCCCAGTTTCCACCGTAAAAAAAGCGGTGGTAAAGGTCGCTTTATGATCGTGCGATTAACAAGAAGCACTCTCCGTCCGTGGCAGGCGGGAGATCAGCCCTCTTTAATGTATCATGCAAACAACCGAAATATTTGGATAAACGTACGGGACAATTTTCCTTTTCCATACACGTTTATGGATGCCGAACGCTGGGTGCTTCACGCTTCTTCCAATCTGCGCGATCTTGCCTTTGCTGTTACCGTTGATGATATCGCAGTGGGAGGAATCGGGCTGATTCCGAAAGATGATGTATATCGCAAGACAATGGAAATTGGATATTGGCTGAGCGAAGAATACTGGGGACGAGGCATTACCAGCGAAGCAGTCGGCGCCGTGCGCGATTATGCTTTCTCGCATTTTGATATTGTTCGTTTGTTCGCCGAAGTGTTTGAATGGAACAGCGTATCAATGCACATTCTGGAAAAAAATAAATTTAAATGTGAAGCGCGCCTTCATAATGCCATTATTAAAGATGAAAAAATTGGCGACGTGATGATTTATGCAATTACCAAATAATTTTTTATGCAGCCCTGGAAAACATTAGAACGAAAACTTATACTTCACCACAGCAAATGGCTTTCCGTTGAAGACCATACGCTTCAGCTTCCGGACGGAACACAGATTGAGCAATGGCCCTGGATTATTTCCCCCGACTACGTTAATGTTGTTGTGCAGGAGATCGGCGGCGCGTTCATCTGTTTTCGCCAGACAAAATATGCCGTTGAAGGAATTTCGCTGGCGCCCGTCGGCGGATATCTTGAACCGGGCGAAGAACCGCTGGCGTGCGCAAAGCGCGAGCTGCGGGAAGAACTCGGCTGTGAAGCAAAAGAATGGATTCCTCTCGGTTCGTTTCCGTGCGACGGTAATCATGGAAACGGAACCGCGCATTTATTTTACGCCAGAGGAGCGGAAAAAACCGGCGAAATATTTGCGGACGATTTGGAAGAACAGGAAATTGTTCGGCTGACGCGAAGCGAGCTTCGCAGCGCGTTAGTGAATAAAGAGTTCAAAGTCCTTTCCTGGACTACAGCTGTTGCGCTGGCATTGATGTGTGAGTAAAAGTATTTATCATAAACAAAAAAGCGCCTGTGTTCTGCCGGCGCTTCTTTGTATTGCATCTTAAAGAGTTTATCTATTTAATCATCGTCAGCAGCATTTTTGATTTTTCTACGGCACGCAATGCGTGGGGCGTATTGGGAGGCATAATAATAATCTCGCCCGCTTTTACCGTAAATGGTTTTCCGCCGATAGTGATTTCCATTTCGCCGTCAATAACATTTACAAATGCTTCGTACGGCGAGGTGTGTTCGGTTAGAGATTCCTCTTTATCAAACCCGAAGAGTGTAATATTACCGTTCGGTTTTTTAATCATCTGTTTGCTGACAACAGAACCTTCCTGATACGCAATGCTCTCAAGAAGTTTTTCGTGTTTAATGGAATCGGACATTGTATTTCCTTTCAAAAAATATTCGTTGAAGAAATCTTAAAACAACCCGAGAATTTCGCCGTCATCGGTAACATCCATATTAACGGCGGCAGGAATTTTCGGCAGCCCCGGCATCAGCATCATATCGCCGCAAATCACCACTAAAAATCCCGCGCCGGCAGAAAGATTAACATCCGTAACGGTCAGCACCCATTCATCGGGAACGCCGTATACTTTCGGATTATCCGAAAGAGACATTTGCGTTTTGGCAATACAAACAGGAAGATTGCCGAATCCGGAGTTGACGAACTTTTCTATTTTTATTTTTGCTCGTTTTTCAAAATAAACATCTTTTGCTCCGTAAATATTTACCGCCAGTGCCCGTATTTTATTTTCAACGGACATCTCGAGTTCGTACATAAATTTTTTCTGCGGCTTCACATTTGCTTCGGCAGCAGAAATTGTTTTTTCTGCCAGTTCAAGAACACCTTTTCCTCCTTTGGCGTATGCTTCGTGAGGCGCGCATTCAACCTGTAATTCTCTGCACAAGTCGGTAATCATGGCTATTTCATTCGGCGTATCCGAGGGGAACCTGTTAATTGCCACCACAATCGGGGCTCCGAACTTTTTCATGTTTTCAATATGCACTTTAAGATTGCCTAATCCTTTTTTAAACGCCGCAGGATTTTCTTCATACAACAGCGATTCCGGTTTTGCCTTAACGCCGCCGTGAAATTTAATTGCCCGGCATGTTGCCACAATAACCACTGCCGAGGGCCACATTGAATTTTTCCGACAGACAATATCAAAAAACTTTTCTGCCCCTAAATCCGAACCGAAGCCGCATTCGGTAACAACATAATCGCCGAGCTTGAGAGCAATTTTATCGGCAAGAACGCTGTTGGTGCCGTGTGCGATATTGGCAAACGGACCGGCATGAACCAGCGCCGGCGTGTTTTCGCTTGTTTGAACAAGATTCGGCATAATCGCTTCGTTCAGCAAAACCGCCATGGCATTGTTGGCTTGAAGATCTTTGGCGTGAACAATGTTTTGATGATAATCATAACCGACAACGATTTCGCCGAGCCGCCGTTTCAAATCCGAACGAGATTCTGCCAGCGCAAGAATTGCCATTACTTCGGATGCCGCAGTAATAACGAATCCTGATTCGCGCGGAATGCCGTTCACTCTTCCGCCCAAGCCGACAACAATCTGGCGAAGCGCGCGGTCGTTCATATCCATTGTCCGGTTCCACAAAATATTTGTTACATCAATGCCGAGATCGTTACCTTTCAGAATGTGATTGTCCAGCATGGCGGCGAGAAGATTATGCGCCGATGCAATGGCGCTCAAGTCTCCGTTAAAGTGCAGGTTAATCATTTCCATCGGCAGCACCTGTGAATGTCCGCCGCCGGCGGCTCCTCCTTTCATGCCGAAGACCGGACCGACCGACGGCTCGCGAATGGCGATGATCCCTTTCTTTCCTAACTGATTTAATGCCTGGCCTAAGCCGATAGTTGTTAAGGTTTTGCCCTCCCCAAAATTCGTGGGACTCATTGCCGTTACTAAAATGAGTTTCCCATCCGGTTGATGTGAAAGTTTATCCAGAACGCTGAGGCGGATTTTTCCGGTATATTTTCCGTAAAAATCAAAATCGTCTTCGGCAATTCCCAACTGATCAATCAACTCTTTTACATTTTTTAATTGTACTGTTCGTGCAATTTCCAGATCGGTAGGCATAGTATCCTTCTTTCTGTGTGATGTAAGTACGTTTGAATTATTGAGGTTTGTAGTAGAGATGAATTATTTTGTGAATAATTTTTTTTGATTAAGAAAAGACTCATTCTGCTTGGAAGAAGCAAAAAGGATTGTTGTCTTTTATTTGTTAAAAGGTACGAAAAAATTAGGCGTGAAGAAAGCGTGAAAAATTGTTATACTGCACAATAACCACAACGATTATTTTACTTCACTAAACGTTATTGTATGAAAACGATGATCATCTTTTTTGCTGCTGCATTGTTAATTTCCTGTTCTTCCTTTTACGGCGAAGAGGAAATGCGTTCCCGCGATTTTACCGTAGAAAATCTTTTTACCAAAAACATTGAAGGCCCGGCGTTTGATCGATTCGGAAATCTTTACGTTGTTAATTTCCGCGTCAACGGAACGATTGGAATTGTTGACGCCGAAGGGAACTGCAAACTTTTTGTTACGCTTCCCGAAAGCAGCGTTGCCAACGCCATTCAGTTTAATTCCAACGGAGAGATGCTGCTCGCGGATTGGACACGACATAATATTCTTCGTGTTAATATGCAGACAAAAAAAATTGATACGCTGTGTCATAACGATGCTTTTCATCAGCCGAACGATATCTGCATTAACAAAAACGATCAGCTCTTCGCCTCCGATCCGAATTGGAGAGCATCCACCGGAAAACTCTGGCGCATTGAACCGAACGGAACAGCCGTTTTGCTAGAAGAAAATATGGGAACCACGAACGGCATTGAGTTAAGCCCCGATGAAAAAACTTTATACGTTAACGAAAGCGTACAGCGGAATGTATGGAAATACACCGTTGACGATTCAGGGAATCTTTCCGATAAAAGATTATTGTATCATTTTAATGATTTCGGAATGGACGGAATGAAGTGCGACAAAAAAGGAAATTTGTACATTGCACGGTTTGAAAAAGGCACCATTGCCGTCATCTCGCCCGGCGGCGTGCTGCTTCGCGAAATTCAACTGATTGGAAAAAACTGCACGAACCTTGTGTTCGGCGGCAGCGAAGGAAAAACCGTTTTTGTTACCATGAACGACCGAAAAGGAATTGAGAAGTTTCAAAATACAATTCCGGGAAAATTATATGGAAAATAATTCTTGAGTTTGTAAATTAATTATCGTAATATTACGATAATTACAAGCAAGGTTATGGGACTTTCAAAAAAAGAAGAATTCAGCATTAAACACAATCGCGTCGCCGACATTGCAAAAGCATTGGCACATCCCGCCCGCATTGCTATTCTTGAGTTTCTTGCATCACAAAATTCGTGCATGTGCGGCGATATCGTAGAAGAACTCCCCCTTTCTCAATCAACCGTTTCTCAGCATTTGCGCGAATTAAAAAATGCAGGATTGATCAAGGGCGACATTGAAGGAGCTAAGGTCTGCTACTGCATTAATGAAAAAGCATTTGCCGAAGCGAAAGAATTGCTCGGAAAATTTCTTTCTGTAAAAAGCTGTTGTTAAAAAAATTTATCATTATTCATCGTAATTATACGATAGGACGAGGAGAACACAATGTCTATAGAACAGGAAGTAAAAGAAATTGTTAAAGAAAAATACGGCGCTATCGCTCAACAGATCTCTTCACAAAAAAAATCGTGTTGCTGCGGCACACGTGAGCCGCTCGATTTTTCAATAATGGCAGAAGATTACACAAAACTTTCTGGGTATTCACCGGAGGCAGATTTGAAACTTGGATGCGGAATTCCGACTGAATACGCCAACATAAAATCGGGCGACACTGTTGTTGATCTCGGTTCCGGTGCCGGAAATGATGCATTCGTTGCGCGTTCAATTGTCGGCGATACCGGCAGAGTTATTGGAATTGATATGACCGAGCCAATGATTGAAAAAGCACGTAAAAACACAAATGCGCTCGGATTTACAAATGTTGAATTTCAACTCGGCGATATTGAAAACATTCCGGTTGAAGAAAATATTGCCGATGTTGTTATCAGCAATTGTGTAATGAATCTTGTGCCGAACAAACAACAAGCATTTTCTGAAACATTCCGCATCTTAAAACACGGCGGACATTTTTCAATTTCGGATATTGTTCTTGTCGGCGAACTTCCTACGGACTTCAAGAGGGAGGCTGCGTTGTACGCCGGTTGTGTTTCCGGTGCCGTGCAACAAGAAGAGTATTTGGCTGTAATTAACAATTCCGGATTTAAAAATATTGTTGTACAAAAACAACGTGCTATTGAATTGCCGGAAGAAATTTTACAACAATACTTATCGAAAGATAAATTAGAAGAATTCGTACGTCATAAAATTGGAATTTTTAGCATAACGGTGTACGCTGAAAAACCATAACATTATTTTCTCACGCAAAGCTGTCAGGAAAATATCTGCCGGCAGATTTTGCGTCTTTGCGCGAGGTACATTTTAACCGAAATCTATGTCGAAACGAGTATTGATTCTTTGTACGGGAAACTCCTGCCGCTCGCAAATGGCAGAAGGATTTTTAAAATCATTTGATTCATCGTTGGAAGTTTTTTCTGCGGGAACAAAAGCCGCCTCGAAAGTTTCTTCAAAAGCAATTCTTGTAATGAAAGAAATTGGAGTTGACATCAGCAGCCATTATCCGAAAACTGTAGAGCAATTTCTTTCCGAATCTTTTGATTACGTTATTACCGTCTGCGAAAATGCAAAAGAAACATGTCCTGTATTTGTTGGTAACGTACGGCATCGCCGGCACATCGGTTTCGACGATCCGGCAAAGGCAACCGGGGCAGAGGAAGAAATTCTTAATGAATTTCGTCGTGTGCGCGATGAAATCAACGTTGAATTCAAAAAGTTTTACGGGGAATTGCAATGAAATTCCTTATAAAAAAAATTTCTTTTCTTGATCGTTATTTAACATTGTGGATTTTTCTTGCAATGTTCATCGGCGTTCTTTCCGGTTATTTATTTCCACAAATTGTCGGGTTTTGGAATTCATTTCAAAGCGAAACAACTAATATTCCCATTGCCATTGGTTTAATTGTTATGATGTATCCGCCGCTTGCAAAGGTAAAATATGAAGAACTCGGCGATATTTTTAAAAATAAGAAACTGTTATTACTTTCACTTTTTCAAAACTGGCTCATTGGACCAGTGTTAATGTTTGTTCTTGCAATAATTTTTCTGCAATCGTATCCTGAATACATGGCTGGTCTTATTATTATCGGATTAGCGCGGTGTATCGCAATGGTGATAGTGTGGAATCAACTTGCCGGCGGCGATACAGACTATGCCGCAGGGCTTGTGGCATTCAACTCTGTATTTCAAGTGTTATTTTTTTCCGTGTACGCATATATCTTTCTCACTGTTCTTCCTTCGTGGTGTGGCTTCACAACTTTTTCCGTTGATATTACAATTATGCAAATTGCCAAAAGCGTTTTTATTTATCTTGGAATCCCGTTTATTGCCGGAATAATTACACGCTTTACATTATTAAAACTGAAAAACAAAGAATGGTATCAACAAGAATTTATTCCAAAAATTTCGCCGCTGACATTGATGGCTTTGCTTTTTACAATTGTTGTTATGTTTTCATTGAAAGGTGAATACATTGTAGCGTTGCCGATGGATGTTCTTCGAATTACGTTTCCATTAGTTATGTATTTTGTCGCTATGTTTTTCATTTCGTTTTATCTGAGCAAAAAATCCGGTGCTGATTATGCAAAATCTGCTACCCTTTCGTTTACCGCCGCAAGCAACAATTTTGAATTAGCAATTGCCGTAGCTATTGCTGTCTTCGGTATTAAATCCGGCGTTGCGTTTGCGGCAGTTATCGGCCCGCTTGTTGAAGTTCCGGTTTTAATTTCGCTGGTCAATGTTTCATTGTGGATCGAAAAGAAATATTTTTCAGCAGCATAAGCATTGATTATATTTCATAAATAATTGCTATATTGGAGCATTGTTTTATGAAATCATTTTTAATTTATATCTTTTCATTTCATATTTTCTTCGGCGCTTCTTTTCTGCCGTTCGGGGATTTCACTTCATTGGCAAATCTTCCGGAATGGTATTCACACTGCAAGGCGGCCGAAGATGCCGATATGACACCTATTGATTTTATCACCGACCATTTAATAAATATTGACGGTCTGTTTGATAAGCATGATAACGGCGACCACCAGAAACCGCATCAGCCGTTTCACTATACCAATACTGCTCCGATTGTCACCGGCGTTCTTCCGTACAGCATCACACTTGCGAATCCACCCGCCAGCCGTATCATAACCGGCGGCAGCCAATTACTTTACGAATTTCGTTTTACCTCGTCAATTTTTCATCCTCCATTGGTTTCAGCATAACAATACATTACAGCTTCTAACGATATTTTTCTTAGAGGTATTTTTTCATTTATTTATTAAAACCACGGAGTTATTATGAAAACATCTTTGGCAGTAATTATCTTTGCCTTTTCACAACTATTATTCGCACAGAAAACCATACCGAACGCCGCATTAAAAGCATTTGCCGAAAAATTTCCCAATTCTTCTGAAGTAAAATGGGAAAAAGAAGGGAATGAATTTGAAGCATCGTTTACAATAAACAACGTAAAAATGTCCGCAAATTTTTCTTCCGAAGGAGCCTGGAGTGAAACAGAAACCACAATTTCTGCGACAGAACTTCCGGAAGCGGTCGGCAAGGCATTCAAAGAAAAATTTCCGAAGCATGAGGTAACGGCGGCGGCAAAAATTGAAACGCCGAAAGGAATAACGTACGAAATTGAGTACAAGAGCGGTAAGAAAACAAAGGAAATTGTTTTTGATGCGAACGGAAAAACAGTAAAATAATTACGACACACACAGCGGGGTTGAAGCTTCTTCAGCTCCGCTTTTTATAAAGAACAACCGGCAGCGTGCGGTTTTCGTTAACAATTCTTTGAAGGCATTGCGCTCTGCCAAAAAAATTTCAACTATGAAAATAAAAATAATTTTATCATTGCTGCTGTGTGCCTCCGGAGTCTTGTTTTCCCAGGGAGGAGGCCCGCCGATGCTGACCACCGATCCCGGCACTCCCGGTAACAATCATTGGGAGATTAATACCTCGTTGAATTTTCATTTTGCCGTGCTGTCCGGCATCCAGCTGCCGGCAACGGAAATAGTGTACGGTATCGGCAGTCATTTTCAGCTTTCAACGCAATTACCAATGCCGAACCTTGACCTGAATAAATCTCACTTTACAGCTTTATCACAGCCGCAGGCGGGAATGAAATACCGGATTTTGGATGAAGAGGAAAATTTTGTTTCTCTATCCGTTTACCCGCAAATAATACTGCCGATAAAGCGCCGTCAGGACCTGCAGGTTTTTCTTCCGTTTGAGTTTGAAAAAACCATCGGCAGTTTTTGTATCGGCGAAGAGTTCGGATATTTTGTGCTGAACAATCCGAATGTTTTCTTTAACGGAACACTCATCGGATTTCGTTTTGAGAACAATATTGAACTGATGGGAGAATTTTATGTTACAGCGGTGCTGAATACCCCGCACTCGACTTCCGGTTTGTTGAATATTGGAATGAGAAAAGAGCTGAACAACAAACACGTTGTGATGATGGCGCAGGTCGGTACGGAACTGCTTACGCCGCTCAATGAAGACCGGCAGTCTCTCGTCGGTTTGCTCGGCATACAGATTTTATTATAAGAATAACCGATAAATAATATAGGAGCAACAACACTATGGAACCCGTTGATGCAAAAAATAAAGTCGCAAAAATTACATTAATCTTTTGGCTGATGAAAATTGTTGCCACCACGCTCGGCGAAACACTTGGTGATTTTTTTTCTATGACCTTAAACTTAGGATATACCGTCGGGATAGGCATCACAATGGTGTTTTTTCTTATTGTGTTAATAACCCAGCTGAAAGTAAAAAGCTATATACCGGCAATTTACTGGCTTGTAATTGTTGGAACTACCACATTGGGAACGGAAATTTCCGATTTCATTGACCGGACGCTTCACGCCGGCTATGCTGCAGGAAGTCTGCTGCTGATTTCAATGCTGCTTTCCGTTCTTTTTCTTTGGTATAAGAGATTTAAAAATCTGGAAGTCTATCCGATTTTTGATCCATCAAAAGAATATTATTATTGGATTGCTATTCTTTTTTCCAACAGCTTGGGAACAGCCTTTGGAGATTTTCTCAGTGATAATCTGGGGCTCTCTTATCTGCACGGCGCGTTTGTTACAAGCGGTGTTATTCTAATTGTCTTACTGCTGCATTATTTTACCAAAATAAATCATATTATTTTATTTTGGATTGCCTTTATTTTTACCAGACCGTTTGGAGCAACATTCGGCGACTTTTTGACAAAGCCGCTTGAAAAAGGAGGAATGAATTTAGGAACTCTGCCTTCCTCAATCGTTTCAATAACGCTTATGGCGCTGTTAATTATTATTGAAACGAGACAGCACAATAATAGCAAACCTGAACTACCGGAGAGTGAAAACAAACAACAATAACGTGCTGCTCCATACAATTTCCGGAAAATTACTTATGACACCCGAAGAACAAACGACATACGAAATCTTTATGCGCACCTGCATTGAACTTGCCCTTGTTGCAAAAAAACAGGGAGATACGCCCGCCGGCGCTGTGATTGTGCATCAAGGAAAAATTATTGCCGAAGGAATTGAAGCAAACCGTACAAAGAACGATATTACTTTTCACGCAGAAATTATCGCCGTGCGCAATGCCGTTCAGACGTTACATTCAACGGATTTATCGCAGACGGTGCTGGTAACAACGCACGAACCTTGCATTATGTGTTCTTACGTTATCCGCCATTACAAAATTTCAACGGTTGTGTTCGGTGTTTCAACGGGAGAAATCGGCGGATGCAGTTCATCGCATCCTTTGCTGACGGAAAAAACAATAACGCGGTGGAATCCGCCGCCGAAAATTATCAGCGGCATTCTGGAAGATGAATGCCGGGAATTACATTAACGAGGATACGCATGAAATATATTATCTCTTTTCTTTTTATTGCGGCGGCTTTGTCCGGCTGTACATCATCAAAAGAATTTTCCTCCGCACGGTTTGAAGCGGCAATAATTTCCGTTCAACAGTGGGGCGGCACGCCTGCCGATTCCCTGCTTGCCCGAAGGCAGACTGTTACGCACATTACGCTCCATCATCAAGGCGAACCGTTTCCACAAGGAAAGGATCCGGTGCGTTATCTTCGCAATCTTCAAACATGGTCGCGCAAAACAAAAAACTGGATTGACATTCCCTACCATTACGTTATTGACCTTGACGGAAAGGTGTATGAGGGAAGAAATATTCTCTACGCCGGAGATACCAATACAGAATACGATCCGGCAGGACATGCATTGATTGAAGTGGTGGGAAATTTTGAAGAAGTAGAACCCAATCAGCAGCAATTAGATGCTCTGGTAAAAACAATGGCATGGCTGGCAAAAAAATATTCCGTTCCTGTGGATTCAATCCGCTCGCACCGAGATTATTCAGCCAACACCGTCTGCCCGGGAAAAAATCTCTACCGTTATCTTGAGAACGGATGGATACGAAGTGAAGTAACTGCGCTTCTTAGATAAATAGAACTGCCGGGAAAAATTTTGTCCCTCGTCATTGTCTTTTTGCTGTTGTATGGATACATTCAACGTAAGAAATTACAACACTAGAAATAATCAATATTAACCATTCAAAAACTTACCGGAACAGACTTTAGAGATAAAAACCGGTAGAAAGGAAACGATTTTGATGAAAACTTTTTCTCTTTTTTGTTTTTTGTTTCTCCTTATTGTTGCCACCTCCGGCACGCTCCATTCCCAATGGATACAAACCAATGGTCCTTACGGCGGCAACGTTAATTGCTTTGCTGTCTCGGGCACGAATCTTTTTGCCGGAACTAACAGCGGCGGAGTTTTTCTTTCAACCAACAACGGCACAAGCTGGACTGCGGTCAATACCGGCTTAACGAACTTATATATTCGGTCTCTTGCCGTTTCGGGGACGAATCTCTTTGCAGGGACTGATGGCGGCCTCTTTCTTTCAACCGACAACGGCATAAGCTGGACTGCGGTCAATAACGGTTTGACGAGCTCTTATATCATGTCTCTTGCCTTCTCCGGCACGAATCTCTTTGTCGGGACTAACGGCGGCGGTGTCTTTCTTTCAACCGACAACGGCGCAAGCTGGACAGCGATCAATACCAACTTGAAGAACTCTGCTGTCAGATCTCTTGCCGTTTCGGGCACAAATCTCTTTGCAGGGACTTCCGGCGGCGGCGTCTTTCTTTCAACCAACAACGGCACAAGCTGGACAGCGGTTAGTAACGGCGTGACAAACTCTGATATCCGGTCTCTTGCCGCTTTAAGCACAAATCTCTTTGCGGGAACTTCCGGCGGCGGCGTCTTTCTTTCAACCAACTACGGCACAAGCTGGACAGCAGCCTGTACCGGATTGATGTACTCTAATGTCTATTCTCTTGCCGTCTCGGGAACGAATCTTTTTGCGGGGACTTCCGGCGGTGGCGTCTATCTTTCAACCGACAACGGCGCAAGCTGGACAGCGGTCAATACCGGCTTGACGAACTCTTATGCCTTGTCTCTTGCCGCCTCGGACACAAATCTCTTTGCTGGAACATTGGGGGGCGGTGTTTTTCTTTCAACCAATAACGGTGCAAGCTGGAAAACAGCAAATTCCGGCGTGACAAACCTTTATGTCCGGTCTTTTGCTGTCTCGGGTACAAATCTCTTTGCGGGGACTGATGGCGGTGTCTTTCTTTCAACCAATAACGGCGCAAACTGGACAAAGGTCAATACCGGTTTGACGTACCCTTATGTCACTTCTTTTGCCGTTTCCGGCACAAATCTCTTCGCCGGAACTTCCGGCGGCGGCGTCTATCTTTCAACCAATAACGGCGCAAGCTGGACAACTGCCAAGACCGGCTTGACGAACTTAACTGTCTTGTCTCTTGCCGTTTCGGATACAAATCTCTTTGCCGGAACTTATGGCGGCGTCTTTCTTTCAACCAATAACGGCACAAGCTGGACAGCTGCCGATACCGGCTTGACGAACTTAGATGTCAATTCTCTTGCCGTCTCGGGGACGGATCTTTTTGCCGGGACTGATCACAGCGGTGTTTTTCTTTCAACCAACAACGGCGCAAGCTGGACAGCTGCCAATACCGGCTCGACGAACTCTTTTGTCTCGTCTCTTGTCGTCTCCGGTACAAATCTCTTTGCCGGAACTACTGACGGCGTATGGAAACGCCCCTTATCGGAATTTGTTACCTCTGTAACAACTCTTTCGCACAAACTGCCGGAGCGATTTGATCTTCAACAAAACTATCCCAACCCATTTAACCCGGCAACAACCATTGGGTTCTCTCTTCCGCAGCAGTCATTTGTTACGTTAACAATTTATGATGCGTTAGGAAGAGAAGTTTCTTCCCTTGTTTCGGAAGAGTTACCGGCAGGATCATACTCAAAAACGTGGAATGCTTCGGGAGTATCGAGCGGAATGTATTTTTACCGGTTGAAGGCAGAAAACTTTATTGAAACAAGAAAACTTCTTTTGATAAAGTAGAAAATCGAATTACAGAAATCTTCTTCTCTTCATAACATTAACGTTTCTTGAAAATGAAGAGAAGAAGATTTCTTTTTGTAAGAAAAATTTTTCTTCCCGTTCTTTTCTTCATTTTACAATCTTTCGTAACAACTTTTTCCCGTTTTCGGTGAATTTCAAGCATTTTTTTATTGGCATAAAATTGGCGTTTAAAAGAGAAAAAGGAGGTTTGTTATGATTATTACTGCAGGCGCATCGCTGGCTCCGGCTGTTACGGCGCAGTTTATTTCCGAAAATCCTGTTCAGCAAAAAATTGCCATTACCGTTCTGAAAGACCAAATTGAACAGG
>JACFMZ010000001.1:53825-96639 GCA_019455105.1 Bacteroidota bacterium
CAACAAAAATTATTACCGAATCCGAAGCTTCCGAAAATGTTAAAAATCCCGCGCAAAAGCATATCGACCGAAGAATGTAAAATGAATAATTTTTAATCGAAATTTCTTATCGTGGAATTTCGGTAGTTTTTTTTTATATTGTTCCTACTCAATTGAACGTCCCGCACCGTTGGGACGTTTTTTTATTCTCTATTTGAATCTCGCACAAAAAGCCGAAGCATAAAAATGTATGGCCTTCTTCTTTTGTGCAAGATGTTTTTCCAAAGGATTGTATGATTCAGCAAAGCAACATTCGTAACATTGCCATTATTGCCCACGTTGACCACGGCAAGACAACGCTGGTTGATCAGTTATTGCGGCAAACCGGAACGTTCCGCGAAAACCAGCAGGTAGAAACCCGCGTTATGGATTCCAACGCGCAAGAGCGGGAACGGGGCATTACCATTCTGGCAAAAAATACTTCCGTTTTTTATACCAATAAAAAGACAAAAGAAAAATTTAAAATAAATATTATCGATACACCGGGACACTCCGATTTTGCCGGCGAAGTTGAGCGAACATTAAAAATGGTGGACGGCGTTCTGCTTCTGGTTGATGCATCGGAAGGTCCGCTGCCGGGAACAAAATTTGTTTTAAAAAAATCTCTCGATCTTCACCTGCAGCCGATTGTTGTTATTAACAAAATTGACCGGAAAGATGCCCGTGCCCACGCCGTTTTAGATGAAGTGTTTGAACTATTCCTTTCGCTCGGCGCAAATGACGAGCAGCTGGACTTCCCGACGGTTTACGCAATAGCAAAACAAGGCATCGCCAAACGGGAATTAGAAGAGGAAAGCAATTCGCTTGAGCCGCTGTTCGAAGCAATTCTGTCGAACGTTCCGGCACCGAAAGGAAATTTAAACGAACCGTTTCAAATGCTCGTAACAACAATTGATTACAATGATTATCTCGGACGTCTCGGCATCGGAAAAGTTCATCGCGGCACCATCCGCATGGGTGGGCAGATGGAAGTGATTCACCGCGACGGCTCAAAGGAAGATGCGCGCGTAACAAAAATTTATACCTTTGAAGGTTTAAAACGCGTTGAAGTAGAAGAAGCATCGGTCGGCGATGTGATTGCTCTCGCCGGAATGGAAGATGTTGATATCGGCGAAACAATTGTTGATGCCGCCGACCCGACTCCTCTTCCCTTTGTTGCCATTGAAGAACCGACTCTTTCCATGAATTTTGTCGTCAACAATTCTCCCTTTGCCGGACAAGACGGAAAATATGTTACCACCAGAAATCTTCAGGAACGCTTAATGCGCGAACTCCGTTCAAATGTCAGTCTGCAGGTTGAATTGACCGACTCGCCGGATGTTTTTAAGGTAAGCGGCCGCGGCGAACTGCATCTCGGCGTGCTGATTGAAAACATGCGACGCGAAGGATACGAACTGCAGGTTTCGCGTCCGGAAGTTATATACAAACGCATTGATGATGTGCTGTGCGAACCGATTGAACATGTTATTATTGATGTGCCGGATGAATTTACCGGAACGGTCATCGAAAACATCGGCAAGCGCAAAGGCGAAATGAAAAATATGATTTCCGCCAACGGCAATACCCGCTTGGAATTTTTTGTTCCCGCACGCGGGCTGATCGGCTTCCGGAATGAATTTATGACGCAGACAAAAGGAATGGGAATTATTCACCACAATTTTCACGGCTACGAGCCGTTTAAAGGAGAGCTTTCGCACCGCACGCGAGGCGCTTTAGTGGCACTGGAAGCCGGCGAAGCGGTTGCCTACGGCATGTGGAAACTGCAGGAGCGGGCAGAATTTTTTATTGAACCGGGAATTAAGGTCTATGCAGGAATGATTGTCGGCGAAAATTCGCGCGAAGGCGATATGGTGGTGAATGTCTGCAAAACAAAACAACTGACGAATATGCGCGCTTCCGGCTCCGATGAAGCGGTGCGTTTGGAACCGCCGCGTAAAATGACGCTGGAACAAGCAATTGAATGGATTGGCGACGATGAATATGTAGAGATAACGCCGAATACCATCCGCCTACGAAAAAAATATCTCGACCACAACGAACGAAATAGAATGTCGAAGAAAAAAGCAGAAACCGTGGAAGTATAATTTTTCTGTTTTCATTAAACAATGACAGACTCCTCTATGATCGAAAAATATTTGAGACATATTGGAGTTTTTCTTTTTCTTGCCCTCCCTCTCTTCGCGCAGGATTCTTTATTTTTCTATCACGGATATTCTTACGGCACGGAAGCGCAGTACAATCCGCTTTCCGTTATCATGAACGGCTCGTTTGATATTCTTCAGGTGTCAAATCGTAATAACGCAGTGTTTAAACTTCGCATTGCCGCCGGCGCGGAAAATGTTTTTCGTAATATTACGCATCCTTCGGAAAGAATTTCGCAATACGGCACGCGAAGGTTTTGGACAACGGAAGTCTTTCCGACAAGTCTACAGTTAAAAAATACCCAGTACTGGCCCAATTATAAACTGCATCTTATCGGCGGCGGAATGACGTATATCGGTATTGCGGAATGGTATCAACTGCACGGGTATGAATATCCGAAAACGCTTTCGCTGATAACAATGGCGGCATATCATTACTTAAATGAAGCAGTGGAAAATAATGATTACGTCGGTCCGACTGTTGACCCGATAGCCGATCTGCTTATTTTTGATCCGGCAGGGATTCTTCTTTTCAGTATTGACGGCGCGGCAAAGTTTTTCAGCAAAACACTGAACGGCGCAGATTGGTCGAATCAGCCGCTCATTAATTTTCCCGAAAAAACACTTTTGAATAACGGACAAAATTTTTCCTTCAAAATTCCTCTTCCGTTCGTGAACAGCCGATGGAAAATTTTGTACATCACCGGTATTGAAGGCGTCGTCGGGCTTTCATATACAATTAATCAAACGGACTGCATTTCCGTCGGCGGCGGGCTTTCAACAAGAGAGCTTGTTGAAGTGGAAAACTCAACCGGCGTGCGAACATTAACCGCTTCGCTTATTTATACGGGAGGAATTTATTACGACAGAAATAATTCTCTGCTCGCTTCGCTGGTGCTGGGGGGCGCACGCGGATATATTGCCAAAGCAAATATTTATCCCGGAATTTTTCATCTCGGTCCTATATCGCCGGGAATTGTTTTACTCTGGCAGAAAAATCATACTCTTTCTTTCGGAATTGCCGCAACATTTTCTCCCGTCGGACTGGCGTATTCACTGCATTAATTTGCCATTTCTGTTCCTTGCGATTCTCATGGAAGTTTTTTACTTTTTAATAACCTCAAGAAAAAGTACCATATAACCTGCGGCGGGGAAAACGACGCGGTTTTACTCCATTATCCACACAAAAAGATAATATTGCAGAACAGCAGCCAACATTTTTCCTTACACTAACTATGTAATATTCAGAATAAAGAGTGTTGTTATGAAAAAACTCATCAATATTATTATTCTTTTTTTTCTCTCCGTCTCTTTTCTTTCGGCTCAAATTGAAACACAGCCCGAATCTTCAACGGCTGCTCATATTTTCACGCCGCATGGAATAGTTTTTACCGACGACAATCATTACACGCTGTTTCTGGAACACAACGGCACCATAGAAGAACTTGTCTCCGCACCGGGCGCAGGATATTATTTTACCGTCTCTCCGGACAGAAACACCATCGGCTTCAAATATATTTTTGATGACAATCTGCAATCACCGGCACTACTTGACCTTACGACAAAGAATATCACCTATCTCCACTCGCCTTCGCCGAGAGCCGGGCAGGTTCGCTTCTCTAAAAACGGAACGATTGTCTATACCGTTGAAGAAGAAGCGTATATTCAAAAAGGAAAGACCACAAGAAAAGTTCATCTCGGAACCTATTCCAATATTGTTGACCTATCGCCGGATGATAACTTTCTCTCTTACAATAACGATGATGATCAGATTATTCTTCTGAACCTTTCTTCATTAGAGAAAAAACAAATCTCTGCACAAAGCTCATTCTTTCCCCAATGGTCTCCGGCAGGAAATAAATTAGCGTATTCAAGTTTAGACGGAAAACTCTTTGTCTTCGATGCACAGTCCGAACAGACAGCATCACTCGGTGAAGGATTAAATCCTGTTTGGATGAACGACGGCGGGTCATTGATTGCCGAGCGGAGAGAAACCGAGAAACATGAGCTGCTGAATTCGGATTTATATCAACTTTCTGTTGACGGGAAACAGACGAAACGGTTAACGAAGACAAAAAACTTATTTGAGACGGAGCCAAGTGTTACTTCTGCCGGTGAGATTATTTTTCATGCACATAACGGTGAGGCAGTGTTGAAGTTAATGAAAGATGGCTCGGTAAAAACTGTATCCGTGCTTCAAACAGAAAAAGTAGCAGCGGCGAAGAAATCGAAAAAAACTTCCGGATTAAAGAAAACTGCTTCTCCTCAAGCGTATTTTGAAATGCCGTACACTAATCAAGTTTATGACACGCCGGATTGGTATAACGGAAGTGCGGCGTGCGGGCCAACAACAGCCATTATGGTGCTGGCATATTACGGCATATTACCGGAATGGAAAGTCTGGATTTCCGCCAATAAACCTTCCCCCGGACATTATAGTGCGTATGGAAATTATATTTGTGAGAAATATCGTTTTCGAGGAATAAGCTATATTCAAATAGCTGAAGATCCAAACGGAAAACAATCATGGGGAGGGTACGGTTTTATGTGGAGCACCGGAAGCCCGTTTACCCGCATGGGTTCGTATTATAAAAATCATGGTTTAACGGCGCTGCGGCAAGGAACTGATTCCGATGGCGGCGGAGCTCCATCCAATGATTTTATTGTAAACGAAGTGACAAACTTAAGACCTTACTCTCTCTGCAACGGATTAACAACGGCCGGACACATTATCGCAATAAACGGTATTGGTACTGAAAAACATACCTTAATTACAAATGACCCGTACGGAAATAAAAATATCAGCTATCCAAGTACAAACGGAAGAGTCGCACAATATGATTGGCCCGGTTATAACAATGGATACAAAAATCTTAATAATATTTGGTGGGGTATTTCCGTCAGCGCTCCGCAAACAGCAACGGCTGATACTCTTGTTGATGATCTTAATTTCTTAAAAGGTTTTTCAATGAGCAACACCGGCACGGCAACAATGTACAGCTGGAATGACATGAACAGCGGATATAACGGTCACTTATGGTATGTAAAAACAAAACAAAGTGATACCTGTTTTGCCGTTTGGAAGCCGTCGCTTCAGAAAGACGGAATGTATGAAGTTTCTGCGTTTATTCAAGCAAGTAATGCCAAAGCTGCGCGTTATACAATTAACCATAAAAACGGCACTTCGATTGTTGTTGTTGATCAAAGCCAGGTAAAAGCAGATTGGCTTTCATTAGGCGTATTTCCTTTTGAAAAGAATTCGAATTCGTACGTAAAACTCGGCGACGGCAGCGATTCCACCGGACAGGAAATTGTCTTCGATGCAATTCGGTGGACTTATCAGGCTCCTCTTTCAGTCGAAAGAAACAATCATACCGCTATTCCGACAACAATGCAGTTAAAGCAGAATTATCCGAATCCGTTTAATCCGTCCACAACAATTATGTTTTCTGTTCCGGAAAATTTATCGGGAAAAACGGTTTCACTGCGGGTGTATAATATTCTTGGAGAAGAAATTTCTACTTTAGTTAATCAGTTTCTTTCGGCAGGAGAATATTCCGTGGTCTTTAATGCCGAGGGTCTTGCTTCAGGTTTATATTTCTACCGGCTGCAGGCAGGAAATACAATCTTAACACAACGAATGAATTTAATAAAATAAAAAATTGCTGCAGATATTTATTTCTGCAGCAATTTCCTTTTCACAATAAGAAAAATTTTTCCTACGCTCCCATAACAACTTCTATTACATTCAACGAACCTTCTTTTTGCGGAAGAATCGGAAGCGTAGTTTCTTTTCCGTTAAGAGTAACAGAAGCTACTCCTTTTTCTGCGCCGTTTGGATTTTTTACGGTAATCCGGTAGGTTGCACCGCGCCATTTGCGCACCACTTCAAATCCTTTCCACTCTTTCGGAATGCAGGGATCAATCATCAGTCCGTTATACTCGGGACGGATTCCCAAAATCCATTTTGTTGCTGCCGTGTAATTCCATCCTCCGCTTCCGGTCAGCCACGGATGGCGTGCCCGTCCGTACGCGGTGTGATCTTTTCCCATAATAAACTGACAATAAGAATACGGCTCCGCTTCTCTTTTTTCAATGAGAGTATTTTGATTGTACGGCAGAAGATCGTTATACAATTTCATGGCAAGCGTTCCGCGTCCTAATTTACATTCGGCAATAATTGCCCACGGATTAGGATGGCTGAAGATTGCGCCGTTTTCTTTTATTCCTTTATACACGCGCGTAATATATCCGATATCATCATTCGGCTGAGAATACGTGGGCCAGCAAAGGTGCAGACCGAACGGCGAACCGAGATGTTCGTGCACGGCATCCATTGCTTTTTTTCCGTGCTCTTCGGAAGCCGCTCCCGAAAGAACCGCCCAGCTGTTGCTTTCTAAAAATATTTTTCCTTCGTCATTTTCTTTCGTGCCGATCTTCATTCCCTTTTTTGTTATGCCGCGAATGTACCAATAGCCGTCCCACAATTCCCGCTCACAGGCTTTTTGCACTCTTTCTGCCTGAATGGAATATTTCTGCACATCGGCATCCCGCTGAAGATATTCCGCCGCGGAAATAAATTCTTTCAGCGCCCAATATAGCATAAAAGAAACCATGGCGCTTTGCCCGCCGCCGAGATTTAAGCAGTCATTCCAGTCTGCCCGAAGACCAAGACAGATTCCGTTCGGCGCGGTTTGCTCTAAGCTAAAATCTAATGAACGCTTTAAATGGTCGTACACCGTTGCTTCTCCTGTATCGGCAAACGGCACCATCACATCAAAAAATTTTGCGTCGCCTGTTTCACGAACAAAATCACAGATTGAGCCGATAATCCACAGCGCATCATCAGAACAGACATCTTCCATGCCGTGAATAATATCCGAAGCGCTCGGTGCCGGCACAACCGTCGGCAGTTTAACATTCGGCAGATCGTTTCGTTGTGGTTTAAATACTTCCGGATCAAAAAGATGAAGTCCGTACCCTTTGCTCACCTGGCCGTGAAGCAATTCAAAAATGCGCTCTTTTACTTTTTCCGGATTGGTATGAACCACCGACATAATATCCTGCGAGGTGTCGCGGTATCCTAATCCCGTGCGTCCGCCCACTTCTATGAACGAAGCAAAGCGCGACCACACAACGCACGTTTCCGCCTGATACAGCGTCCATGCATTAATCATGGTATTCAGCCCTTCGTTCGGCGTTGCACAGTGAAAGATGGACTGCTTTCTTCTCCAATACGTGGCAAGTTCAAGAAACGCATTATCCACATTTTTGAAATCGGAATATTTTTTGCGAATCCGATTTCCTTCTTTTCTGCCGCCGACACCAAGCATAAAGATAAGCCGCTGTTCTTCCCCTGGATTTAAGGAAATTTTTTTATGCAGCGCGCCGCAATGGTTTCCGCCGAGTTCCGTGCTGTTGCTGCATCGGCCGTTTTCCACGGCAGCAGGATTCGTTTCCGTTTTATATGCTCCAATGAATTTATCACGCACGCAGTCGTAACTATCCGGCTCAACGTTTGAAGTAAAGTAATGAAACGTCCACGGCTCGTAGAAAAAATCATATTCGATAATACCTTCCGCGTAATGAGAACCGCTGGCGTAGAGCGACATTTGCAGATTCTGATTATCAATTTCAATGTGATGGAAAGAAAATTCCACATACGAAAAAATGCTGAGTGTTCTCGGCGTGTCGGATGAATTTTTTATTTTTACATCCCACAATTCCACATCATCTTCTATGGGAATAAATAAAATCTGCTCGGCATGTATTCCTTTATAATCGCTGATGAATTTTGAATACGACATACCGTGGCGGCATTCGTATTTTGCCTTGGTAAAATCTTTTCCTGCGGGCTGCCAAGAGATGGACCAAAATTCTCCCGTTTGATCGTCGCGGATGTACACATAATGTCCGGGACGGTCGAGCGGAATTCCGTTCTGCCGAAAGCGCGTAATGCGGTGATGTTCTGCTGTTTTATAAAAAGAATATCCGCCGGCGTTGTTTGAAATAACCGTGCAAAAATCTTTTACGCCGAGATAATTTGTCCACGAAGCCGGTGTATCGGGGCGTTCAATAACGTATTCATTGTTTTTATTGTCAAAGTAACCGTATTGCATGAGCGTTCCTTTTAGTGAAGGGAGTTGTTCCGGGAAAGATTTCTATTCAGCGCATCGAGCAGAGGCGTTGAGCCGTCGGAAAGATAATCGCCGGTAATTTCCCAAATAATAACTCCGCGGAGATGATGATGAAGTACATACCGCGCTTTTTCCGCAACCGATTCCTGATCGTCGAAGGAAATCAGCGTGTTCTTTTCCGGCAAAATGATGTACGGAACTTTTGCGTTGCTGTCCCATCTTCTGTTCTGCTTTGTCAGAACGTGAACGATGTTGTAATAAAATGCGCCAGACGGGGAAAACAACGCTGTATCCATACCGCTCTGAGCTTTGTAGAGCCCTGCGCATTGCGAAAAAGACTGTCCGTAAAATGGAACGCCGATGTTGATCTTTTGTGAAGGAACATGTAACGTTTCGCGATAGTAGCGAACGGTTGCGTCAATAGTGTTTACAGTATCCAGCGCCGAAGAAGCATACAGCGCGGAATTATGACCGCTGATTGGAGACCACGAACCGTAAAAATCGTAGGTCATAATATTTACCATATCAAGGAGCGGAAGAAGCGAATCGATTTCAAAATTATTCAAAAGTCCTGCGCCGGCAGGAAATGCCGCCGTGAGAAGAATTTTTTTCTGTACAGTTTGTTCAAGCGCGCGCAGTGTATCGCGCAGCGTTTGCAGAAGAAGCGTGTAATTTCTTTTGTCATTTGCGGTTCCGTTGTGTTCAGCCATTCCCGGAAATTCCCAATCAATATCAATGCCGTCAAAACCGAGCGTGCGGATACAATCGGCGCACGACTGTGCAAATTTTTTGCGCGTGGAATCAGACGAAGAGACCGCCGGAAAATTTCCGGAATCTTCCCACCCGCCGAGCGAAAGCAGAACCCGTACTTTGTGCTGATGAGCCAATTCGATGATTGACGGTTTTCTGTTTTTATGAAATAGCGCAATCGAATCCCCTTGCGCATCTCTGCCGGTAATTTCACCGCTCGGAAGCGGATACCAGAAGGCGTAATTCAACATTGTTACTTTAGAAAAGGAAACTTTTTCATGGCTCATCAACGCATCGGAGTGTTTCCATTTCCACGAGGGAAAATAGCCGATAATTTCTTTGCTCTGTCCGTAACCGTTCAGAAAAAATAGTGCCGTAATAATTGATAAAAAGAATATTCTGTTTTTCATTTCTTAAGAAATTCCGTATTTTTAAAACGGAAATGCCATTGTCTCTTTTCTTTATGCAAGGAATTGAACTCTGGTTTTTCTCTCCTTGGCGGCGGTGTTGCAGCACCCCGCCTTTTTTATTGTTCATCGTTGCAGCGATGAAGAACACAATCCGCTATTGCGATACTGCTTCTGTTTCTCTAAACGGAACTAACCACGCTGCCACAAACGAAGGAATTGTGGCAATAATTACCCAAATAAAAAAAGTTTTATATCCCAGATAATCGCTCAAAAATCCGCTGAGCATAGAAGGAATATTAAATCCGAGCGCCATTAACGCCGTTGCAAATGCATAGTGAGCCATTTTATATTTCCCCGGCGCAATCTGCTGCATCATAAATAATGTTAAACCGATAAACCCGAAGCCGTAACCGAAATATTCAAAAACCACCAGCGATTCAATCACGTAAAAATTTTCCGGCTGCACAACAGCCAGTACGGCGTACACTGCAAACGGAATATTAAAGAAAGCGCATAAAATTAGTAGCGATTTTCGCAGACCGCGATGCGCCGTAAAATATCCCGATAAAATTGAGCCGAGAACAAAGGCAAGGGGAGGAAAGAATCCGTACAGAATTCCTAACTCTTCTGTACTTAATCCTAAACCTCCCTGCTCGTGGGAAGCTCGCATAAACAACGGCACAATTTTTATTGCCTGTCCTTCGGCAAACCGATAGAGAATAAGAAACAGAATTGCCCAGCCGATATATTTTTTCTGAAAGAATGTTTTTACAACATCTCCAAATGTTGAAAAAGCCTCCTTTACAGAATTTACCGTTCCCGAGCTGCCGCCGGTAGGAAGAAATTTTATATGATACAAACTAAGGACAACCATAATAACGCCGAACATTCCCATCACAATCATCCATGCCGGTTCAACACCGATTGATTTTTCTAATTTTCCGGCAATGATAACAAAGACTCCCTGTGAAAGAATTTTTCCCACATTATAAAACGCCCCCTGCCACCCGACATATTGAGCCTGCAGTGTGTTGGAAAGAACATTCACATACACGCCGTCCGCCGCAATATCATGCGTGGCAAAGTTGAAAGCAATAACGGCAAAGAGCGCCAAAGAGATTTGAAAATAATTCGGCAGTTGAAGCGAGAGCGCAACAAGACCAAACACAATACCGCCGAAAAACTGCGTTGCTACAACAAAATATTTTTTTGTTTTAAACATCTCCAGCAGCGGACCCCACAATGGTTTCAACATCCATGGCCAGGCAACAAGCGTAGTAAAGAAAGCAATTTCTCCGTCGGATTTTCCTAAACTTTTATACATTAACACGGAGACAACATTAACAATAACAAAAGGAAGCCCTTCTGCTATATAAAGTGTCGGAACCCATAATTTTGGAGATGTTGATTCGGAAGATGTCATTCAGAATAATTTTTTTAGGAAAAATGTATTGAAGGGAAAATAATTTTTGAATAATACACGGGGCATCATTCGATGCCCCGTGCCACCAATCCACCACCATATACCGCAATATTATTTCATCAGAACCATTTTTTGAACCTGACGGCTTGTTCCTTGTTCAAGAACGCCGAAATAAATGCCTGATGTTTGATTCGACATATCAACGCGAACTTCGTACGCGCCTGCCGATTGAATTTTATTCACAACAGTTTTCACCGCTTGTCCTAGAATGTTATACACCGTAAACTTCACAAGTCCTGTTGTCGTTAAGGTATATTGGAATGTCGTGCTCGGGTTAAACGGATTCGGATAGTTTTGCGATAACGCAAATTTTTCCGGAACTATTTGATTAGCTGCCTGAACACCGGTCGGGCCGTAGCCGGCATTAAACCATCGCGGATCGCCGTACGGTTTGCCGTCCGGAGCAGTAAGATTATTGGAATACTTTAACGATGCAGCTTCAGAAACGGGCCATGCGGGAACCCAATTTGCCGCGCTTCCAACGGTTGTAAGAGCTGCACCCCAAACATCGTTCGCCAGCGAACCGGAACGCGCTTGAGCAAACCATTTTGCTAAACCGATGCCTGTTGTTGCAGATTGATTCATGACACCGGTAATTACTGAACCATAACCGGGATCTTGATTGGTAATATTACCGGATTCCGACAGACCGGGCCAGTGAGCTTTATCCGCAAACATTGCTTTTGTCGGATCATTCATCCATGACGGCGTAAGAATTTTCATTCCTGCGGCAGACCACGTTGCCGTATCATTCCAATTCTGCCAGAGAGTTGTAACCGATTGAGACCAATAACAAATATTATTTTTTACTTCTACAGTTCTTCTCGCTTCTGCAATAGAATCAATTTTTGCGTTTGTTGAGTCATTGGGCTGAAACATTTTAGCATTATCTAAACTAAGATTCTGCAATGCTAAAACACCATACGTTTCATCAGGGCTGAACAAATTATCCCACCACGGATTTTCTGTAAAGCTGACACCACCAACATAATTATTGTAGAAAATATTATTATTAATTTTTGCATTAGTCACATTAAAAATAAAGAAAGGATTTTTGAATGTATAGGCAACCGTATTATGCGTAAACTCAAAATAGCGGGTATAATATTTGGTCACCGGCGCTGCGGCATAACCGTTTATTGCTGTCATGGTATTATTTCTAAATACAATGGAGTCTGTATATACAGAGCCAACGGAATTGCGAAGTACTTCACCAACATACCATTGGTTCGGATGAACAAAATTTCTAAAGATACAATTTGTAATAAAAAAACTATCCCAATTGCCGTTATATCCAAAACCAAACGCTAACCAATAATCAAATACGAGATTATCTGCATAGACTTTTATATTGTCTGCAGATGCTTGAATTGCAATACCCGCAGTATTCGCACTGCTGACTCCGCCTTCCGGAACAATTGATAAACCTAAGAGATACAAATTTTTAAAAGTAACCTTTGTATCCTTTTTGCTTACAATAAATAAATTGGCAGGAATTGTTTGATCGCTGAGAACATCCGGTTGAATAGTCGGAAGTTTGCCGTTTGCACCCGGTACGCCGATAAATGTTACGCTGTTATTAATCGTTATCGGGCCATCATAAATGTATGTTGTATCGGTGCTTACCAGCTTATACACTTTATGCGCCAGAGTTCCGTCGGCGGCTGTATCTGCCATAACTATTTTATCCAATATTCCATCACCTTGTGTGGCGTATACAACAAGCGTATCGCCTGCTGCTAATGTTGTTCGCGGAACAAGCAGAACGCAGCTCATTACCGCTAACGCTATCATGGTAAATCGTTTCATGGTTTTTCTCTCCTTTTTTAGTTAATAATATCTGGTGTTTTCGGATACGGTTCCATCATTAAGATTGCAGTATGATAGACCAACCCGTACTGCTTAAAAGAATTTGTCGGAATTTATTGTTTGCACCTCCTTTTGCTGTCAGCGGATAACAAGATCGTTTAATGAATAGAAATTATTTATTATAGATGCTGCCGTGTAATGAAATTTTTAATTTAATGTCCAGCGCAGTCCTAATTCTCCCACAAAGCCATACTGCTGCATTGTTCTCGGAATCTGATTAGAAGCAGCAATTGTCGTTCTATCATACGCTCCGTTAAGATTTACCAGATTAGAATACAATTGTAATCCCGGCAGCGGTAAATCTTGTTTCAAGGAAATATCCCATCTTCGATACGGAGAGGTTGTGGCAACAAGCTGTGGCCATTGATTGGGACCACCGAAAATATCTGCCGTATATTGAAATGAAACGCGTATTGAAAATCCCATTAAATCATATCCCAGCGAAAGATTAAATAACTCATTCGGCTGTGCTATCAATCGGTAGGTGAGAGTCGTGTCGACAATCCGTTTATTTCTTCCTGAACCCAATATCCATGTAATCGGATAAACAGATGAAGATTTTGAGTGTGTGTAATTAACATTCAAAACAACATTATCAAACGGCGACGGCAGGTACCAAAATCTTGTCTGCCAGTCAAGTTCGTATCCGTACACTTCGCTTCTATTCGGATTATTAATTTGAGTGGTTATTGCCGCCGTAAGCGTTGTAGAATTTCCCACATAGCGCTGAGGATAATAATCATAAACAGCTAAACCGCTTCGGTTAAATGTCCAAGAATAAATGATATCATCAATATATTTTACAAATCCGCCGACAGAGAATAATCCGATATAATTATCATGAAAAGAGAGATAGGCATCATAATTTTTTGCCCGAGACGGCTTCAAATTATCATTGTTATATAAAATAGCATTGCTTAACGTTACCTGAATCCGCGGATAAATTCCGCTATAATCTTGATAAGAAATGGTATTAGAATACGATACGCGTGCGTCTAACCAGTCAAACGGCTGCCAGCGAACGGAAATATCAGGCAGCCAATACGGATACACGTGTGTTACCGTGGTATCGTAAATTTTTGAGTAAGAATCATAAAAAATCTGCGGATCAATACCCTGGTAACCGGTATATTTCGAGCGAAGTTCTTGATAACGAATTCCGGGAATAATGGTAAGTGCCGAACCAATTTTCATAACATCCATAAGATAAAAGGCGTTTACCTGCTCTGTGCCGGAATAATATTGCATTTTTGATACCGACATATTATATCCGTATCCGATCTGTCCTCCGCTGTCGGAAATCATTTTTGCATTATCATGCAAATGATTGGCAACCATCTCCATCTTGCTTTGGTTCAGTGGATAATACATTTCATAATCGCCGTTCAAAAATGTACCGTAGTGAAAATTCGGATCAACAAATAACGACATGGGAATTGCCGTGCCGTACAACGCCGCCTCTGGAATAATATCGGCAATTGCTTTTGCAGCAAATTTTGCACTCGCCTTATCAAAACCCTGCCCGGTATATTGTTCGGCAGTATTAGAACGCGTTTGATACCGGATTTTACCGCCGAATTTCAGCGTCGTCGTAATAAGATCAGAAACATTCAACGGCATATCTAAATCCACCGATCCGGTTAATGCACGTTCGCGTGAAAAATTACTGTTTGAATTAATCGTGGTTAAAATTGTATGGGAAATATCGTTCGGCGCGGCACCGGGAATAATTTTCGGATCAATATTTTTTTGATTGGCAAACTGCGCAAGATTCGCCGAATTCTGAAGAAATGAAAATACCCAGTCGTGCGGATCTTTGGTTTCAGAATACGTATGCGACGCCTTAATGGAAGAATGAACAAGAGAAAACTTCTGATCATAATGGAGAGAATTGGTAATAATGTTTGTGGTACTCTTTGCATAATTGAAATTAAAATTCCGAGAATTTGCCGCCGCCGAAACATTATAGACTTCAGATCCATTATTGGTCGTCGTAATTCCTTGGCTGAGAAAATTTGAGAAAACTATTTTCCCTTCATCGGAAAGTTTATAATCCAGCACCAAGGTACCGTTAGCGCGCCTTCTGTCTCTCGGCACAAAACTCAGTGTTACAGCGGAAATAACATAATCGCTTCCCGAAGGATCGTTGCCGAATTGTCCGTAGGAAGCACTCAGCTCGTTGGACGTTAAATTGGTTCGCTCTAAACCGGCCTGTGCAAAAACTCCTAAGCTTCCTTCAAAAAACCTATCTTCAAGACTGCCGACAAGTTTATAATTATTTAATTTATTGTAAGCATTCGTTAATCCGTTGCGTGCACCCTGCATCGTTAATCCAAATATCGGGTTGCCCTCTTCCGTTTCCTTTGCTTCGCGCATTCTAAAATTTACCGTTCCGCCGATTACATCTGCAACTTGGTCGGCGGTAACTGTTTTTGTTACTTCAATACCTTCTAACATTTCTGAAGAAATTACGCTTAAATCAACGCTGCGGTCATCGGCATTGGTCGACGCCATTTTTATTCCGTCAATCGTAATATTATTATACTTCGGCTGAATGCCGCGCACAACAACCTGCTGTCCTTCGCCGCCGCTGCGCAGCACCGACATTCCTGGTAATCTTCCTACGGATTCCGCGGCATTGGCATCGTGAAGTTCTTGAATGCGGTCTTTTGAAACGGCATCAACCACCACCAATGAAGAAAGTTTTCTGTTTACCGCCCCAAGCTGTCCTTCTGCCTGCGCCGTTATAACAACGTCTTTTCCTTCTAATGCTTCCGGCCTCAATTTAAAATTAATAATGCGTCCTTCTTCCCGATGAATCACCACATTCATTTCCTGTGTTTTATATCCGAGATAACTAATTCGAAGAACGTACGCTCCTTCGGTAACATTGGAGAGAAAATATCTTCCTTCAATATCCGAAGACGCGCCGAACCCCGTCCCTTTCAAAAAAACATTTGCGCCGGGCAGCGGTTCGCCCGTTTCCGAGTCGGTAATTGTTCCTTTCAAATCCGGTTTCAATTGTGCTGAAGCGCTGCAAACCGCAATTACCGTCAGAACAATTCCAATCGTAAAAATCCGTAAAAGTTTAAACATATATTTACCTGTTCTATGCTTTGTGTGAAAGAACAACTGCTTACAAGGCTATTTTATAATCTTGAAAAATTTTTTGAATGGGTAATGCCGCCGCTCCAAGAAGCACAGAATCATCACCGCGTGAACTCGGAACTATTTTGGTTTTGTTTTCCATTTGAAAATACTCACGCGCCGTACAGACAGTATTAATTACCGGTTGAATCAAACTCCACGCGCGTATAATTGTTCCGCCAAGAATAATATATTTCGGGTCAAATGTGTTGATAATA
This sequence comes from Bacteroidota bacterium, assembly GCA_019455105.1. Classification (GTDB taxonomy): domain Bacteria; phylum Bacteroidota; class Ignavibacteria; order UBA10030; family UBA8401; genus JACFMZ01. Next base: position 70,020 of record JACFMZ010000001.1, read on the forward strand.
TGAGAGATTCCTAAGCCGAGATATTCTGCTGCACGGATTAACGATGCTGTCGCCGCCGAATCACCGGTTAAAGATTTTGTTATTATCTCATCAATCGTTGCGTTGTGAATTTTTGCTTTTTCAAGATACGTATCCACAATTGCTTTTTCGGATGCATACATTTCCCAGCACCCTCTGTTACCGCAGGCACATTGCTTTCCTCCTTCAATCAGCATCATGTGCCCGTATTCTCCTGCTGCATGTGAGTTGCCGCTCAGAATCTGATTATCAATAACAATTCCTGCTCCAATTCCGCTGCCGACTAAAAGAAAAATAAAATTCGTCTGATCTATTTCGTACCGCCCGAACATAACTTCCGCCAGCGCCGAGGCTTTTGCATTATTCTCAATGGTTATATAATCAGCCTGAAGGTCGTGGTGACGAATGATTTCGGCAAGATCAACATTTTTCCATCCTAAGTTTGATGCGTAAAGAACTTTTGATTGAACCGTATCAACAATACCGGGGGTTGTAATTCCTATGCCGCGCAGAGTGGAGAGTGTACTTTCAGGATGAAGTTTTTTCAGCTCCTGAAAACTTTCATCGATCCGTTTCTTCGGATTCTTGGATACTGCCGGAATTATTTTTTTTTCAACAATTGAACCGTCAACATCTACAACGGCGACACTGGTGTACATTAAGTCAATGACAATTGAACCGACATAGTTCGTATTTTTTTTAATGGTAAGGTTCAACGGGTTACGGCCAACAATTTGATTTTTTAGTACATCTTCTTCAACCAATCCTTCTTGAAGCAAAGAAGTAACAATACCTGAAACCGTGCTCTTATTTAATCCGGTAAGACGAGAAATTGCGGAGCGTGATATGGGTTGTTTAGAACGAATAGTATTAAGAATAATCGATCGATTGATATTTCGACCAATTTTGGGATTGATGCTTAAAATTTGAGATGTTTTCTTCTTTTTAATTTTCATCTCATTAGTTGATTGTTTCTACAAATTAATTATAGGATAAGTATCAAACAGCATCGAATTTCAACTAAAATATAATTTGTTTGGTAAACAAACTAACCGATTTTAACATTCTTCTGTTTTAAAGTCAAGAAAAATTTTCTGAAAATTTAATTTCTAATGAAAATTTTTCATTGACACAAACTTCAGACCAAGAGATTTTTTGGTGATATGGCTGGATTTGCCTGGAAAACTAAACTTCGCTGAAGAAATTTGTGCGTGGAGAGTAAACAGAAAAAGTATGAAGCGGTTCAAACATTTCAAACAAAACTACGCTCGCAGCTCCTTTTGCAACACTGTCGTCTCCAAAGGAGGCGGATTTCACCTGCACCGCTTCTACCGGGATTGAAAGAAGATCTTTGTGAATTTTTTCACGGATAAGATTTGATATTTGCGGACAGCACTGCGAAAATTTTCCTCCTAAAATTATCATTTCAGGGTTGAGTGTGTTGATGAGATTTATGCTGAGAATACTCAACAGTGTGGCACACTCATCAATTATTTTTATTGCAATGCTGTTTCCTTTCTCGGCTTCGCCGGCAACTATTTGCGGCGTTACCACAACATCTTCGGAAAGCTTTGAATGACGTTTAAAACTTTCAACTATATTTGCATCGGTTAATATTTGACCGAAAATTATCTGTCCGTTATATAACATCGGGCAAATTTCTTTGTAGTGCGATGCCGGCTCTAATTCTGTATATCCAATTTCTCCGGCAGAGGAGGTAAAACCGCGGTGCATGTGGCCGTTAATCATTATCCCTGCGCCGAGTCCGTCGCCGATATAAAGATAGACAAAGTTTTTCACACCTTTTGCCACACCGAGAAGATATTCTCCCAGAGCCATTGTCTTAACGTCGTTCTCCACGTAGATGGGAACCTTAAATGTTTTCTCTAATTCCGCACTCATGGATTCCCCTTCCCACGATTTCTTGTTGTGGGAAACCGTTAAGGAGTTTGTAGCATAGTTAATTAACCCTTGAACGCCGATGCCGATGCCGACCAGCTTTGACTGCGGGTGACCGGATAATTGAAGAATGTGTTGAATGGATTCTTGGACTTTTTTAAATACTTCTTGGGGTGTTGTTTCAAGCGCGTAGTGAAAGGTTGTGCTTTGAAGAAGCGCAGCATTAAGGTCACAGAGAATAATAGTTGCATGAGTCATTCCAACATCAACTCCGGCAACCAGACCGGCAAGCGGAAGAAAGCGAAGCAGCGTTCTCTTTCTGCCGACTTTGCCGTTAATTTCTACCTTTCCCGTTTCTTCCAGAAATCCTGTTTTGATAAGCTTGGCGACAAGTTCTGTAACATAGGCTTTATTTAAATTACATTTTTTCGCAATTTCAACGCGGGAAATTTCTTTATGATCGCGTACGAGCCGCAGAATCCGGACTTCGTTCGGTTCGCGAATAAGCATTGAACGCTGGCTGATTACATTCCACACAACACGGTTCTTTCAAAATAATTATTTTTTCTATACATCAAGCTATTATAAAGACAGACAAAAATCAAGAATACTTTTCTCCATGAAAACTACAAATCAAATTTTTCTAATCGCTGCGGAATATCGATCCGCTTAAATTTGTGTTCTTGTAAAGTATGTGAAAACTTTTCCGCTTGATCCAGATCTCCGTGAACAAGAAAAATATTCTTCAGCAGATTTTTATCGAACTGAGAGATATACTGGAACAACTCGTTCTTATCCGCATGCGCGCTGAATGAATTCAACACCGCCACCTCGCATTGCAATTGATACACATCTCCGAATATGGTTACTTCAGGATTCCGCTCTACGAGCTTTTTTCCAAGCGTGTGTTCCGCCTGATAACCGACAAACATAATGGTGTTTTTTGGATTTCCGATATTATTGGCAATATGATGCACAATTCTTCCTGCCTCGCACATTCCCGATGCCGCAATAATCATGCACGGTTCTTTTTTATCATTTAAAGCTTTCGATTCTTCTACATCGCGAATGTAGTGTAACCGGTCGAATCCGAAAACATCATTCGTTGTTTTCATTAAGGCAAGTGTTTCTTCATCAAAACATTCCGCATGTTTGCGAAAGACTTCCGTTGCGTTGGTGGAGAGAGGACTGTCAACATAGATCGGGATATCGGGAAGCAGTCCTTCGGTTTTAAGATTATTTAACTCATAGACAAGATCCTGCGTTCGTCCGACGCTGAAGGAAGGAACAATTATTTTTCCGCCGCGGTCTATTGTCCGCTTGACGACTTCCAATAATTTTTTCGGCGATTGATCAACCGGTTCGTGTGTTCTTCCGCCGTACGTGCTTTCAGAAATTAACGCGGAAACATTTCCCATAAATTCCGGATCACGCAAAATCGGTAGGTTCGGCCTGCCGACATCGCCGGTAAATCCGAAATGATACGCTGGACGCTTTGCTTCTTCGATTGTTAAATGAATTGATGCTGACCCGAGAATATGTCCGGCGTCAAAATATTTTGCCTGCACGCCCGGCGCCGCCTCAAAACTTGTGCGGTATGGAATTTCTGTTAATAAGCCGAGCATTTGCTGAACATCATCGGACGTGTATAATGGTGCTACGGGCGGGAGTTTTTTCTTTGCATGTTTCTTGTTTATAAATTCGGAATCTTTTTCTTGAATGTGTGCGCTGTCCATCAGCATAATGCGGCACAAATCAGCCGTGGCGGGAGTGCAAAATATTTTTCCGCTGAATCCGTTCTTTACTAAGTTCGGCAGATTTCCTGCATGATCTATATGGGCATGCGAAAGCACTACGGCATCAATTGCCGCCGGTTCAAACGGAAAATTTTTATTGCGGTCGTAGGTTTCCGCTCGTCTGCCTTGAAACAATCCGCAGTCTAAAAGAATTTTACTGCCGTTCACGTGAAGCAAATGCATTGAACCGGTAACAGTGCGGGCGGCGCCGAGGAATTGTATAATCATGTTCTTACAGAATTAGTAGATAATTTTTTTAAAGCAGGATTTTTCCCCTGCTTTGATTATACAAAAACATTGGTGTTGTGTCAATTAATGATTTTCTAGAGCCGATAAGAAAAGAATGAGAGATTTCGCGGCAGCGTTCTGCGTTTTTAAAAAGCAAACCATTGTTGTGCCATGGCGGAAAGAATTCCGTTTTCGTTTTTATGAAAATATTCGTTGGATTGATTGTTATACGCATAATCATTCTGCCAAACGAAAATGTTTTTTTCTATCTGCCTCAGCGCATCGGCGATATACATAATTTCTTCATTGGTTGTAGTCGGGTGAAAAGAAATGCGCACCCACCCCGGTTTTTCGGAAAGATCACCGGAATCAATTTTATCCGTAATCGACTGTGAATGTTTTTCATCGACATGAAGAAGATAGTGTCCGTAGGTTCCTGCACAGGAACATCCGCCGCGGGATTGAATGCCGTATTTATCGTTTAATAATTTTACCACAAGATTATAGTGAATATGTTCAAAATAAAAAGAAAAAATGCTGAGACGATGTTTAATGTTGCCGGCAAGAATAGTTAATCTCGGAATAGATTGCAGCTGCTCAAAAAACGTTGTTGATATTTCATGCTCGCGTGCAAGAATTTTCTCAACCTGCATTTCTTCTTTTAACTGAACGGCAAGTGAAGCTTTTATTGCCTGTAAAAATCCCGGCGTGCCGCCGTCTTCACGCACTTCAATATCGGGCGAGAAACGGTGTTTTCCCCACGGATTTGTCCATAATACCGTTCCGCCTCCGGGCTGGTCCGGTGATTCGAGGTGATATAAATTTTTATTGAAAATTAACACGCCGGAGGTTCCCGGTCCGCCGAGAAATTTATGCGGAGAAAAAATAATTGCATCTAACTTTTGTTTTTCATCGGCGGGGTGCATATCAATTGAAACATACGGCGCGCTGGCGGCAAAGTCGATGACGGCAATTCCGCCGTACTCGTGCATAATTTCGGCAAGCTGATGATACGGCGTTGTTATTCCTGTAACGTTCGAGCAGGCGGAGAATGATCCGATCTTTAATATTCTCTTTTCATATTTTTTTAAAGCCGCCGACAAATCATTAATATCAACATATCCGCTGCCGTCGGCGGCAATAATGTGCACGTCAACTTCGGTTTCATACCATGTTGTTTGGTTGGAGTGATGTTCCATGTGCGTAACAAAAACAACCGGCCGTTCATCTTCCGGAATGGAAAAAGAATTTTTATACCGGTCCGGTACTTTTACGCCGAGTATGCGCTGAAATTTATTAATCGCCGTCGTCATTCCCGATCCGACAAACAACAGCACATCATCATCGCCGGCGTGAACATGTTTTTTAATGATTTCGTGGGCATGATGATACGCGTGCGTCATCAGTCCGCCGGTAATTGTTGATTCGGAATGCGTATTGCCGACAAAAGGTCCGAACGATTCCAGCAGTCTTCGTTCAATCGGCTCATAGAGACGGCCGCTGGCAGTCCAATCGGCATACACCAGCTTTTGCGCGCCGAACGGCGAGGAAAAGGTTTGGTTAATTCCGACAATGTTCTTTCGAAACTTCGAGAAGTATGATTCTAAATTCATATGATAAAACTACGAAACCTTCTGCGCGTATGCAAGAAGGGAATTTATTGGAAGATTCGGCGGCACGAATAATTAAAAAAATATGCCGTTATGAAAGCATTGTTTGAATACGGGGGATAATCTGCCGGCTGGTTAACGGTTTTTGAATAAATTCTATCGGCTGATATTTTGCCAGTTCAATATCCAGATTATCAAGCGGATAGCCGCTCATTAAAATAATCGGCATCGACGGATATTTTTCACGGATTTTTTCAATCACGCTGCGTCCGTCATTTTCAATTAAATAAAAATCAGTAATCAACAAATCAAACGGATTTTCTTTGCTGGAACGCCACTCTTCAAACGCCGATTCCGATTGAAATGCCGCGACCTTAAATCCGGATTTTTCAAGACTTTTTCTGATAATCGTCAGCGTATCCGGATTATCATCAATAAGCGCAATAGTTTTTAATCGAACATTCATATCAGGCTTATTTTCCTGTGACAGGATCTTGAAATCGTTTCCCGTTGCCGGAAACGCAATGGAAAAATCTGTTCCTTCGCCCATTGTTGATTCGAGATGAACGGTGGCGTTGTGGTGTTGAACAATATTTCGTATAGTTGAAAGTCCCAGTCCCGTGCCGCGTTCTTTTCCTTTGGTAGAAAAGAACGGCTGAAATATTTTTTGCTGCAATTCTTCCGGTATGCCGCATCCGTTATCCCGCACCGAAAGCACAACACACGGACCGTGATGTCCGTTTCTGAGCGGAGAGGCGCCTAACTCATCGTAATTTGAATTTTTTGTTTCAATAATAATTTTCTTCTGCTGATTTTTGAATCCTTTGTCGCGGATAGCATCGCGCGCATTAATAACAAGATTCATTAAAATTTGTTCCAATTCGGTTGAGTGGCCGTTAATCAGCGCCAGAGATTCCGATAAGTGATATTCAATTTCAATATTTTTATCCACCGCTTTGCGAAGCAATTTTTCGACATCAGCAATAACATCATTAATATTAATTTGCGTGGAAGGCGTTTCGGTGCGGTTGCTGAACGTTAAAATTTTTTGTGTTAAGCCCGCCGCCTTTACAACGGTTTCGCGGATAAAACGAAAATCTTTTTCCGATTCTTTATCAATTTCTTTTCTTCGCAGTGCTCTGTCGGCATGGAGACTGACAACATTAATGGTATTGTTGAAATCGTGAGCAATGCTGCCGGCAAGCGTTCCCAGTATTTCCATTTTTTGTATATGGAATAATTGATCTTGAAGCTGTTTGTTTTCCGTAATATCGGTAATTAAGGCAATATAATTTTGCTGAGCATCGTTTTTGATCTTGGCAATAATTGTCGAATAGGTATGATCTGCAAGCGATGAAGAAAAATTCCAGAAAATTTCCTGCGTCTCTTCCGTCATGCCGTTCTGCACATGCCGAACAATCTGTTGAACGCTTTCTTTCTGATCGGGGAGAAGAATTTCATAGAGAGAAATAATTTTTTTTGAATCAGGAAATTTTATATGAAGATTAGAATACAGTATCTCGCCGGCACCGTTAAAATACAATAGAATTGAAGGAGAATTTTCCACAATAGAACGAAACCGCGCTTCCGAATCCTGAAGCGTTGCATTCGCTTCCAGCAGACGCATGTTGGAATCGCTGATAGAATTAAATAAGTAGCGGACGAGAAATGAAAAGGCAAGGAGAATTAAATTGATATTTATTATTTCGTTAAACGTATGCCGGGAAATAAATTCAACCTGTAAATATCCAACCGTTCCTAACAGCGAGATTACATTTAAACAAAACAATGAGAAACCAATAAACTGCCAAAAAACTTTTTTACTCAGCACAACACAGGCAAAGACAATCGTTGTCGGATACAGCAAAATAGAAATATCATGAATTCCATTGCCGATAAACATTAAACTATTGGCGGAAATCATGCAGATAATTAATACCGTAACAGCGGAGGCAAAATAGAACGTGCGTTTATATAAAATAAGCGACAAAAGAAAACCGACAAAAATAATGCCGACAAAAAATGAAGAAAGATATTGACCGGAAACAACTTCATTCACCAGCGCAATAAACGAACCGATACTGCCGACCATAAGAATTCGTTTCAACGGCCGGATGATTGTTGTTCCACTCAGGAGTTTTAATTTTTTCGATGAATGTTTCACTCTGCAACTTCTTTTGGTTTATTACCCTTTTACGGCGCGGCTGTGGCTGCCGATATAAAGGTCGTAAAAAAAAGAGTTTCAGTCACGTTAGAATTTTTTAAGAAGAAAGGAACGCCGATGCACAAAATGCATTTTTTGAAGAATCTGAATGAATTTGGGTAAGTATTTTCCTTTAAAAAGTTATTATAGCTTTCTAATATATTATTTACTGCCGCTGTATAATAATTAATGAAATATCATCCGTCTGGCGTTCGGTACTCATAAATCGATCCAGTTCGGTAATGAGCGCCAAGCCGATTTGCTCTGCTTCATCCCGTTTGTTTTTTGAGAGAAACTGCATCAGCCGTTCTTTGCCGAAAAATTCACCGCGAATATTTTTTGCATCAGTGACGCCGTCAGAATAGGCGAAAAGAATATCGTGAGAATTTAATGTTACAGTTCGTTGAACGTAATCAATAGAACGGGCTAAGCCGATCGCCGGATCGCCTTTTGAAGATTCTTCCGGAATGCCGGCACGGACAACAACTGGCGGTAAATGTCCGGCGTTAACGAATTGGATGATGTTGGATGCGGAATGAATTTCAAAATACAATAACGATGCAAAAAGATTCGCCGGGCTGTCGCGAAAGAAAATGGTATTGACGCGATGAATCAGCGAAGAGAGCGACGTTTCCTCATACGCCAGCGCGCGAATCGTTGCCTGTAATTTCGCTGTTAGAAGAGCGGCATGCAGACCTTTTCCGGCAACATCGGCAAGCACAAAACTTTTTCGCCGGCTGTCGAGAGAAAGCACATCAATTAAATCGCCGCAGACTTCATTTGCCGAGCGGGTGTACAGCCAAAGAGAATATCCTTCCATGTGCGGATTGGCATCCGGCATCAGTGCCTGCTGAATTTTTCTTCCTTCGGCAAGTTCATCGTGGGCAAGCAGTTTATCTTTTAATTCAAGAAGAATAATTAAAATAAACGCCGTCATTCCAAGAAGCGCATTGCCGTGAATGTTTGTGTTGTCAAATTTTATATTCAGCATAAAAATAATGCCGGCGACAAAAAGCACTCTGCGCCACAGCGTAAGTTTATAAAAGAGCGCCCGCAAAATCCAAAAGAGAAGAACAAACATCCGTCTTACCGTATTCATTGCAGCAAGTTCGTGAAGCTGTGGTTCGGAAAGATAGAAGGATTGCAGTTCGGAAGAATGTCGTTTTACCCGTTCGGTAAAATCTCGGGAAAAGATTTCGTCAAAAAATCGTTTCAACGAAAATTGTTGTGAGGTGTTCTGTCTCATAATATCAGAAGATACGATAGAAGGAGAAAAAAGTTAAGGAATTAAATCTTATTCAATTTTTTCATCGTCCGAAAACCGCTTTTCGCGTAACGCAACAAATGCCGCAAGAAAAAAGAAAAGTAATACCAAATCAATAGCGGCGAAAATAATTGTCATAAAAGAAACGCGGTGAACCGCATACAGCCAAAAAATAGCCGAAGCATAGAATAACTTTTCCAGCATTGCCGGAATCATCAGCAGGCGGTATTTAAACGGATTGACGGCAATAAAGAGAAACAGAATCTGCCAGGCAAACGTTACGCTGATAAATCCGTAAAAATATTCCGGATGAGTGATTGCGGGAGGATAGTCGGTATTAAAACTTGATTCTGAAAAATACATCGGAAGAGTAATAAGAATTCCATAAAAGCCGGCAACAGCAAAAATATTTCGGGCAAACTTCATAAACACCTATCAATAAGTAGTACGCATTAAAAAGAGAAAACGGACACCCGGAAGTAATTCACACTGTCATGAAACGCGGAGATTCTATGAGTGTAGAGCATTCCATTGTGAGCAATATTTTACGACAAGAACGATATGGAAATTTTTTTCTTTATAACTTTTCTCTGTTTTCTTTTGCCGGCTCGTTCACTCGCGCCACAATAATCCCTGTTTGCTTGGAATACTTTGCAAGATATTCATGCAGCGGAGCTTCGGTAACCTGCACTTTATATCCTACATTCGGTGCGTGCATAAAATGCAGTTCGCCGTTTTCCAATCGCACGGCAACGCCGGTATGAGAAATATCCATTCCTGTTATATTGGTTGTTATACCGATGAGGTCGCCGCTGTTTACTTTATCGGCAAACAGATGCAGATTTCCTTTGGGCAAAAAATAATCCGTTCGTTTGTTAATTTCGTCTTCCATCAATTTTATTTTTTTAAACATTGCATTATCGGAAGCAATTTGTCTGTACGTATCGCGGTGTGTCGTCATAAAATTAATGGGACGCTGAATCTGTACGACATTTTTTTCACCAAAAATATCTTTGGTAACAACTTTAAGAATTCCCTTTTGTTCGGCATTGTGCCAATAATCGGTTGTATAGTGCAGCCGGCTGGCGTAATCCGTCATCTTTCCGTCGCGGTAACGAAGGAATTGAAGCTGTGTTTTGTAATCATCAAACGTTGTTGTGTTTAATTTTATACAGCGGGCAAGCGTAACGCAGTTTTCATAAAATGTAACACAGTCCAGTGCATGAAGATTTATTACCAGCTGTTCCGGACCGTCGCTTTCCAATGAATGAGCGACGTAATCAGTTCCGATAAACGATTTACCTATTCCAACAATAACATCGGCAATGGGTTTGCTGCGAAGGTTTTCAGAAACCGCCAGATCAAATTTTAATTTGCACAATTGTTCATCAGTTAAATCTTCCATAAGCGCTCCGAAAAGTTTTGCCGGAAACGACGAGGCAAGCGCGGCAAGTGTTGTTGAGGCAAGAAAATTTCTGCGGTTCATACCATCATTCCTTTACAAAGTGAAATTATATTTTTGTTAAAATATTAAAACGGCGAATCTGTTTCCGGAATGGAAACCGGGGCGTAATCGTCAAAGGTCGGCGAAGTAAGATTTTCAAACCGTGCATACTCTTTAATAAATGACAGTTCCACTTCGTCTGTCGGTCCGTTACGCTGCTTACCGATAATAATTTCCGCTATACCTTCCGCCGAAGATCCGTCGCTCTGCGGCAAACCGTATTTATCCGGGCGGTGGATAAACAACACAACGTCGGCATCTTGTTCAATAGCTCCGGACTCGCGCAGGTTTGCTAACGTTGGTTTTTTATCTTTTGATGTTTCAACGGCACGGTTCAGCTGAGAAAGCGCAATAACCGGAATATTAATTTCCTTTGCCAACGCTTTAAGCGATCGGGAAATCATAGAAATTTCCTGTTCACGGCTTTGAATATTTTTCGGTCCCTGCATCAACTGTAAATAATCAATAATAATCATGCTGATATTATGTTCGGCTTTTAACCGGCGCGCTTTTGCGCGAAGTTCAAGAATGGAAAGAGCCGGAGTGTCGTCAATAAATATTTTTGCATTGTACAGTTTTCCAATGCGCGTGCTGAGATGGCGCCACTGTTCATCGGGCAGCCGTCCGGTGCGCACGGAATGAGCATCGACGCGCGCTTCAGCGCAGATGAGCCGAAGCACTAACTGCTGCGTTGACATTTCGAGCGAAAAAAATCCGATTGATTTATCATGCTGCACGGCGGCATTGCGCGCAACGGATAACACAAAAGCCGTTTTTCCCATTGAAGGACGCGCAGCAACAATAATTAAATCTGAATTTTGAAATCCTCCCGTTTTATTATCCAAAACGGTAAAACCGGAAGGGACGCCGGTAACGCCGCTGTGTTTTCCGTGAAGAGCTTCAAGCATTTCCATAGTAGAAAACATTGCGTCTTTTATCGGCACAAATGATTTCTTCATCCGTTTTTCGGAGATTTGGAAAATTTTATTTTCGGCTTCATCCAGAAGATCGAGCGCGTCGTCGGTTTCGCTGAATGCTTTTCCGGTAATTTCCGAGCTGGCGGAAATGAGATTGCGTAAGAGTGATTTTTCCAGAACAATTTTTGCGTGATATTCGATATTTGCCGCTGAAGAAACACGCATAGTTAATTCGGAAATATAGATCGGTCCGCCGACTTCTTCTAATTTTCCCATTCGTCGTAATTCTTCAACCACGGTAATGGAATCCGCCGCTTCGTTTTTTTCAAACAATGAAACGACAGCTTTAAAAATCAACTGATGCGCCGGTTTGTAAAATACCGTTTCGTCAAGAATTTCCAGCGCGCGGGCTATGGCTTCTTTTTCTAAAAGCATTGCGCCCAGCACGGACATTTCTACTTCTACTGCCTGCGGCGGCACGCGTCCGGAAGAATGTTCTAATCGTTGTTCTGTCATACCGATAAATTATGAATTCCTTTTACTTTCATCAAACATTTTTCTCAATTTCTGCACATCTTCCCACGTCGGGCGTTTCCATTCCGGATTGCGTAACAGCGCTGCCGGATGATAAGTAACAAGTACCGGAATGCCGCGGTACAGATGCGTTGATTGCCGTAACTGACTCATTGATTCCTTTGAACGAAGAATTGTCTGCGCCGCCGTTACGCCGAGACAGAGAATAAATTTCGGCTGAATCAATTCAATCTGCTTCCATAAATACGGCTCGCACTGTTCAACTTCCGAAGGAAGCGGCTTGCGGTTATCCGGCGGGCGGCATTTTAAAATATTGGCAATATACACTTCTTCCCGTTTGAACTGCACGGCTTCGAGAATTTTATTTAATAACTGTCCTGCCCTGCCGACAAACGGCTCTCCCTGTTTATCTTCATCCGCGCCGGGCGCTTCACCGATAACCAAAATATCGGCATTCGGATTTCCGACACCGAAGACAAATTTTGTCCGTGTTTTTCCGAGCGGACATTTTTGACACTCGCGGATCATTGCGTTTAAGATTGAAAGATCGCGCGCCGACGGCCATTGCTCTTGGTCTGTTCCCGCCGCTTCCGGCGTTTTTGTTTTCGCTTTTTGACTCAATGATTCGCTGCTTTCTGCGGACTGTTGTATTGAAAGATTATTTTTCGGTTCACGATAAAATGTATTTCCGTAAAGAAGCTGCTCCTGACGGAGAAAGTGTTTTGTCTGCTCAAGCACTTCTTGTATTTCTTCTGTTGAAGACATAACGAATTCTTATTTCTTTTTTTGCAACGCGAGCGCTGAATTTAAAATTTCTCCGGCAACATCAAATTTCGGCATGCGGGGAAGTTTTTTTACAACTCCGTGCTTATCAATCAGCGTAACAATATTTGTCTCTACGCCGAATGCCGCTCCTTTATCCCGCAGGGAATTCAGCACGATAAGATCAAGATTTTTATTCTGCAGTTTTTGTTTTGCATTCTTCAGTTCATCTGTTGTTTCCAGAGCAAACCCAATCAGTAGCTGATTTTTCTTCTTCTTTTCACCGAGTGATTTTAAAATATCTTTTGTCGGCTGTAATTCCACCAACAGCGGGCTTTCTTTTTTCTTCATTTTTTCTTTTGCCGAAGAGCGGGGCGAATAATCCGCAACGGCGGCGGACATAATAATAATATCCTGTTTCGACGCAGATTTTATAACAGCACGAAACATTTCTTCGGCAGTTTCAACATTTATCCGTTTTACATGTCTCGGCGTTTCCAACGAAACCGGTCCGCTGATTAAGGTTACTTCCGCTCCTCGAAGAGCGGCTGCCGCAGCAAGAGCATATCCCATTTTTCCGGAAGAACGGTTACCGATAAATCGCACCGGATCAATTGCTTCATACGTCGGACCGGCAGTGATAAGAATTTTTTTTCTCTGCAGGTCGCGCGGAGTTTTTGCCAGCACGCGTTCTATTTCCGCCACGAGAGTCTGCGGTTCAGGGAGTCTTCCTTCACCGCTCAGCCCGCTGGCAAGTTCGCCTTTATTCGGCGGAAGAAGAAAATATCCGCGGCTTTTTAATACGGCGGCATTGTGCTGCGTAGCGTCGTTGTTCCACATATCCACATCCATAGCAGGCGCAATAATTACCGGTGCGCGAAGCGCCAGAACGGTTGATGAAACAATTTCTTCGGCAAGACCATACGTAAGGCGTGCAAGTGTGTTGGCGGTTGCCGGAGCGAGCAGCATAACATCCGCCCACAAGCCGTAATCAATATGTTTTACGCCGAGATTCGTCGAAGAGTTTTTTTTATCGGGAAAAAGGGATGTGAGAACTTCGTTTTGTGAAAGCGTAGAAAAAGTCAGCGGAGTTACAAATTCTGCCGCTGACGGTGTCATAATAACGCGCACATCGGCGCCGGCTTTTTTAAGAAGCCGAACGACGGTGCACATTTTATAGACGGAAATACCACCGGTAATTCCGAGAAGTATTTTTTTTCCGGTTAGCATGAACGGCACTCACCGTTAAGAAAATTCGGTGAGCTCTTTAATAAAAATATTACTGCTTTTCTTCGGATTCTTTATAGCGATATTCCAGCTGATCGTTCATCAGTTCGTCAATCGCTTCTTCGGTCGGTTTGGGACGTGCTTCAAATTCCAGACTGACTTTCATTTGATCGGGATTCGAAACAAATTCATCTTCATCATCGCTGCCGCTTTCCGGAGAAATAAGGTTTTCCACCCTCTGATTGAATTCAATTTTTGTTTCCTCGTTAATCTGACGGGAACGCTTAGAAAGAATGACGATTGCTTCGTACACATTCGCTGCTTTCGCCTCGAGTTCTTTTATCTCGAATGTTTTAATTGCCATTGTACCCTCTGTACATTATGAAAGATATGATTGTATAATATTTTCTGTTTCGTTTATTGCGCGCGATAAATCATCGTTCACAATAATATGCGGAAATGTTTTTCCGATTTCCAATTCCATTTTTGCGCGGCTCAGCCGGCGCTGAATTTTTTCTTCGTTCTCGGTTTTTCTGCTGCGCAGCCGCTGTTCCAAAATTTCCAAACTCGGCGGCATAATAAAAATCAGCACGGCTTCGTTCGGATATTTTTGCTGAATAGAGCGGGCGCCTTTCACATCAACATCAAAAATCATGCAGCTGCCGGCTTGCAGTGCACGGTTCACTTCGCGCTGCAATGTGCCGTAATAATCCGTGTATAACTGCTCGTATTCAACCAGCTCGTCGTGTTCAATCAGCGTCTGAAATTCTTCCTGTGAAAGAAAAAAATATTCTCTGCCGTTCACTTCCCCGCTGCGCATCGGACGCGTGGTTGCCGAAATAGAAAATTTAATTTCCGGATGCCGTTCTAAGACCACTTTAATGATGGATGTTTTTCCGCCGCCGCTCGGCGATGTTATTGCAAACAATTTCGGATAATTCATGCTGCCGGTATGGTGCTAATGTTCCGTGAAAAATTTTTATTCTATATTCTGCAGCTGTTCGCGAATTTTTTCCAGTTCTTCTTTTATGCCGACAACGCGGTGCGCAATATTCACATCACTGCATTTTGAACCGATGGTATTTGCTTCGCGGTTCATTTCCTGTATGAGGAAATTTAATTTTCTTCCTTCGGATTCTTTTGCTTTCAACGATTCGAGAAAAAATTTATTATGACTGCGAAACCGAACACACTCTTCGGTAATATCCAGCCGGTCCGAGAGCAGCGCAATTTCTAATTCAAGACGCTGATTATCAATAATATTTTTATCGCTCACTAATTCCGCAATTCGTTTTTGCAGATTCTCGCGCTCTACGGGAATTCGTTCTTTTGAAATTGTTTCAATGCTTTCAAGTGCGGCATTGATGGATTCTACGCGCGCGCGCATATCTTTTGCCAGCTCCGCCCCTTCTTTTTGGCGCATAATTTTTATTGCATCAAGAGCATTCCGAAGAGCTTGTTCAAACACGTTCCAATCTGCCTCATCATCTTCTTCAATTTCTTTTGTCTCAAAAATTTCGGAGAAGTGAAGAAGATGTTCCATTTTTATTGTCTCTTTAATTTTTGCCGACTTGCGCAGTTTATTCAGCAGCACTATAATTGATTTTGCCTTTGCCGTATCAACCGATAAATCGAGTTCATCGGTTTCTTCGTTGCTGCGAACAACGTTGATGGTAATTTTGCCGCGGACAATTTTTGATTTTATAATTTCCCGAATATCATTTTCGCGGTGAGAAAGTATGCGCGGCATGCGTGTGGTAATTTCTAAAAAGCGGTTATTAACGCTGCGAAGTTCTACGGAATAAGAAATACCGTTTTCTTCGGCATTCCCTTTTCCGAACCCTGTCATACTTTCTATCATAAACTGCCTGCTATTGAAGAAAAAACCTCTGAGGAATTTTCCCCAAAGGTTAAAATTTCTACAAAAAATACGAAAAATCAGCAGGCTATACAAGAAAAACCTTTGCACCGAATTCCACAAGTTATCCACATTTTTTAATGGGAATCTTCAATAAATAAGAGAAATTTGGCTTTTTTTAACATAATGTGAATAGTGTTGATTTTCTTTCATTTATTATCGTTGAACTCTTCATAAGCATTTTTTGTAACCTTTTTATTTTGGCTTACTCTAATTATACAGAAACCAAAAACATTAAATAAAAGGGGGAAGTTATGGGAAGCTCAAATCAATCACTAAAAAATACATACTACATTTTGAAATATCTTTTTGTTATTGTTCCAATTGTTGCCGGATTAGATAAATTTGCTAATATTCTTACTAACTGGGAACAATACATCAGTCCGACGGTGGCACGATTGCTGCCAATTTCCGCTGCGACATTTATGATGATTATCGGCGTGGGGGAAATTATTGCCGGATTTATTGTGTTAAAGAAACCGGAAGTCGGCGGATATATTGTAGCAACATGGCTTTCCGTTATTGCCTTAACACTGCTGGCAGGCTTTACCTATATTGATGTTGCTGTCCGCGATTTCGTTATGGTTGTTTCCGCCGTTACAATGGCAAAACTTTCTAAAATTATTTCTTACGTATGAACCAAACCGACAGATATTCCGAACCGGAAATTATTGAGCGCATTCTACATGGAGAAAAAGCTCTTTACGAAATTATTGTGAGACGATTTAATCCGTATCTCTACAAAATCGGCAGATCGTATAATTACACGCACGAAGATACGCAGGATTTAATGCAGGATACTTTTGTAGATGCCTATAAGAACTTATCACAATTTGAACAGCGTTCGAGTTTTAAAACATGGATTATCCGAATTATGATGAATAATTGTTACAGAAAAAAAGAAAAACTCAGTTTTAAAAACGAGCAGATACAAGAACCGGATGATTCTTCTATGCCTATGTTCAGCGATAGAAATACCGAAACCGAAAGAGTTGTTCACAACCGCGAACTTGGAAATATTATCGAGCATGCGTTAAGCAAAATTCCGTTCGAGTACCGAATGGCATTTTCGCTGCGGGAAATAAACGGATTGAATGTTACAGAAGCGGCGGAGCTTCTGAACATCAGTGAAGCCAACGTAAAAGTACGATTAAACAGGGCGAAAGCAATGCTGCGCAACGAAATTGAAAAAGAATACACCGCCTCGGAGTTGTTTGAATTTAATTTAATCTACTGCAACGCTATTGTTGAATATGTGATGAAAAAAATTAATGAATGATGATTGCTATGGAAGAGATTATACCTTTTAATACTTACAAGATAATGGCAGAGACGCATCTTCGGCGGAACGGCGAAAATTTATCCGACAGCGAAAAGATTAATACCATTGAATATCACTTTGCGCAGATTATGAGCGCGCTCGGCTTAAATCTGAACGACAGCAGCCTGCGCAATACGCCGAAACGGGTTGCCAAAATGTTTGTGAAAGAAACATTCAGCGGATTAAATCCGAAGAATAAGCCGGAGATAACGCTCTTTGAAAATTCGTACGGCTACAAAAAAATGCTCATTGAAAAAGATATTACCTTGTATTCGTACTGCGAGCATCACTTTGTTCCGATTATCGGCAAAGTTCATGTAGCATATATTCCGGGTGAGCATGTATTGGGATTATCAAAAATTAATCGGCTGGTGCAGTATTATGCCAAACGTCCGCAGGTACAGGAACGGCTGACAAAGCAGATTTCGGATGCGCTGCAGGAAATTTTACATCACAACAACGTTGCTGTTGTTATTGAAGCAGATCATTTGTGTGTCGCCTCGCGCGGAATTAAAGACACAAACAGCAAAACTGTAACGTCAATTTTTTCCGGCGAATTTGAAAAGGAAACCGTAAAACAAGAATTTTTATTGCAGCTTTACGACAGAAAATAATTTCTCTTAACCATCTGAAAAATTTAATTGCAAGAAAGATATTTTGTCCGTTTATTCACTGAATAAACGGAATATTTTTCTTACAATCGTTTTACTTTTTTTCAGATACATCACAAAAGTGAACAGTATGGACCAAAAAGTAAAAATAACATCGCTAAAACATCTTACGCATGATGTTCTTCGTATTACCGCTGAAAAACCTGCGCAATTATTGTATCATCCGGGACAAGCAGTGGATATTTCCGTGAACAAACCGGGATGGGAAAACGAACTGCGGGCTTTCACCTTTACTTCACTTCCTGAAGATAATTTTATTCAATTTACCATTAAAACATACCCATCGCATAACGGCGTTACCAATCAGCTTCTCTCGCTTCATGAAGGAGATGAATTAATTGTTCACGGCGTGTTCGGCGATATTCAATATAAGGGAGAAGGAATTTTTATTGCGGGCGGCGCCGGTATTACGCCGTTTATTGCCATCTTTAAGCAATTGGAAAAAACGCATTCTATCGGCAACAACAAAATAATTTTCGCCAACAAAGCAAAAGAAGATATTATTGACGAAGAACGTTTTCGCACGCTGCTGGGAAAAAATTTTATTAACATTCTCTCCAACGAAGAAGTTGCCGGCTACGAACATGGTTTTGTTTCAGCCGAATTGATTAAGAAATATATGTCTGAGAATGTTAAATACTTTTATCTCTGCGGACCCGACCCGATGATGGCAGCAGTAGAAAAACATTTAGCGTCACTCGGCATTTCAAAAGAATTTATTGTGCGGGAAGGGTTTTAATTGTAGTGCCGGTTTAAAATGTTAATGCCCGCTCAGGCGGGCATTGTTTTTTTGTCGGATGCTCTAAGAAAAAAATATTCGTGTTACTGCATGGTGTGGTACACGCTTTGTACATCGTCATCCTCTTCTAACGCATTTACAAGTTCGTTTACTTCGTTTTGCTCCGCTTCGGAAAGTTCTTTTGTTGTCGTAGGAATATATTGAAGCTCCGTGCTTGCCGGCTCAATTCCTTTTTCTTCCAGCGCTTTCTGCATTGCGCCGAAATCATGAAACGAAGTGTACACATAAATAAACTGTTCATCGCCGGTTAAATCATCCAAGCCGTGGTCAATCATCTCCAGTTCAAACTCATCAATGTCGGGAATTTTCTCAATCGGAATTTTGAATAATCCTTTTCGTTCAAACATAAAAGCGATGGAGCCGGTTTGTCCCATTGTTCCGCCGTTCTCTTTAAAAATATGCCGGACATTCGAAACGGTTCGTGTCGGATTATCCGTAGCGCATTCAACAATCATGGCAATGCCGTGCGGTCCGTATCCTTCATACACAATTTCGAAATAGCCGGAGGTATCTTTGTTTGAAGCGCGTTTAATTGCCGCTTCAACACGGTCTTTCGGCATGTTGACGCTTTTTGCATTTTGAATGGCAATGCGCAGCCGGGAATTTCCTTTTACATCCGGCCCGGCAGCTTTTACCGCAATTTCAATTTCTTTCCCGATGCGGTTAAACGCTTTGGACATTTTCGCAAAGCGGGCAAACATTTTATATTTTCGTTTTTCAAAAATTCTTCCCATAACATTGACCTTCTTTCAAGACTTTCAACAATTAAATTTTGTGTTCAAAAATACGAAATTTGCTTTTTAATCGGAAGAAAATTGAATACAAAAACAGAGATTCTTACTTTATACAGAATAACAACAAGGAAACCCGCAATGAAATGGAATACTTCACTGTATGATTCAAAACATTCTTTTGTTTCTTCTTACGGAGAAGAAGTGGTGCAATTGCTCAATCCGGAAAAAGATGAAACTATTCTTGATCTCGGCTGCGGAACGGGTTATTTAACAAACGTAATTTTCGAACAGGGAGCCAAAGTAACGGGACTTGACGTTTCTCAGGAAATGATTTCTGCGGCACGCGAAAAATATCCGCACATTCTGTTTGTTGCTGCCGATGCACGAACATTTTCTTTTCCGCAGCCGTTCGATGCGGTTTTTTCCAACGCTGCCATTCATTGGATGCCGGAACCGGAAAAGGTGGCGCGTAATATTTACAACGCTCTTAAACCCAAAGGAAGATTTGTTGCAGAATTCGGCGGTAAAGATAATGTCGGCGGAATTTTTAAAGCAATGCGGAAAACGCTCGCAGATTTCGGTTATAAAAAAAATGCTGAAATCAGTGTTTGGTTTTATCCTTCCGTCGGTGAATATGCCTCCATTCTTGAAGCATGCGGATTTGATGTCTGCTACGCCGCCCATTTTGAGCGCCAGACAAAGCTGGAAGGAGACGACGGAATGAAAAACTGGTTTGCCATGTTTGCGGATTTATTTTTTAAAGATATTCCGGAAGAAGAACGAAAAAAAATTATTGAAAAGATTGAAACATTGTTACGCCCGACGCACTTTCGTAACGGTGAATGGTTTGCCGATTACCGCCGTCTGCGCGTTACAGCAATTAAGGAATAAATGATTATATCGTTTTTGCTTCGTGGTTAAAGCAGAGATTTGTAATTGCGAGCGCCGTGCAGAATTCTATAAACAAAAATTATTTTACCTTCAATCTTATAAAAAACTAAATAATCTAAAACTACAAGGTAACGATAACCAAAGCGGCGAAGTTCTTCATCGTTGGGGATACATCCTAAGCGGGGATTTTTTTTAAGAAGCAGAAGTGTTGATTCTATTTTTTCTGCAATAGATAAAGCTGCGGATACATTTTCCGCAAGAACAAAATCGATAATTTCATTAAAATCTCGTTCTGCGGAAGATAAAAGGCGGATACGATATTCAGTGTTAGGCACGAATCTTTCTTTTAATATCTTTCATAACACTATTCAGCGTGCGTCCTTTATTGCCGGAAGCGCGTTGTGTTTCGGCTGCGGCTAACTTTGAAAACAATTCAAGTCTTTTTTGCATTTGATTGTAATGTGTAATAGACATTACCACCATCTCTCCCTTGCCGTCTTTTGTAATAAAAACCGGTTCACTGGAGTTACGAACATACTTTGAAATTTCATTCGATTTGTTTTTAAGATCAGAAATCGGCCTAATTGTCGGCATAGAGATTTTCCTTTTTCTTTTAATATACTAGTTTATGGATTATAATGAAATATTCCGGCGTGAATGACGCTTGCTTCTTTCTCAATCCTTCAGTAGTTTGAATTAACCAACGATATTTATTGTACTGAAAAAAAGGAGTCGAATTATGAAAGGAAACGAAAAACTTATCGCCGCGTTGAACGATTTACTTTCCGATGAACTCACCGCTATCAATCAATATATTGTTCATTCTGAAATGTGCGACAATTGGGGGTATGAAAAACTTCACAACTCCATTGAGCGGCAGGCAATTGATGAAATGCATCATGCCGAATGGCTGATTCAGCGGATTTTATTTTTAGACGGCATGCCGATTGTAAGCAACTTAAAAGCCATAAAAATCGGAAAGAGCGTTCAAGAAATTGTTTCTAACGATCAGAATGCGGAAGCCGACGCCATTAAAGCATACAACAAAGCAATTGCTCTTGCCCGCGAAGTCAACGATCAATCAACCGCGGATTTGTTGACAAAAATTCTTAAAATGGAAGAAGCTCACGTGGATTGGGCAGAGGCGCAGCGCGATCAAATTGAACAGATGGGTATTGCGCAGTATCTTACCAATCAAACCGAAGGAGCGGAAACAAAAAAATAACATTCTTCCGTGAATCTTGAACAGGAAATTTTAAAAGAGCATTCAAAACGAAAGACGCAGAAAATCGCCTGCTGGATCGGTGCAGATCCCGGGCGATTTTCTCTTTTAATGAAACTGTTTCTTCACGGAGAACCGGTTGTTGTTCAGCGAGGCGCGTGGATTGTTTCGCAGTGCGCCGAGCGGTATCCTTCGCTCATCCTTCCCTGGCTAAAAAAACTCATCGCACGGATTGAAGAAAAAAATCTCCATAACGCCGTACAGCGAAACGGCTTTCGGGCGCTGCAGTTTGTCGATATTCCCCGTTCGCTGCAGGGAAAAGTTTTCGATCTATGTCTGAATACTCTCCGTGCTGTTGAAAACCCCGTTGCCGTTAAAGTTTATGCAATGTATATTTTGAAAGAACTTGTGCGCCAAGAGCCGGATTTAAAGCAGGAAGTGCTGCTGACCGTTCAGGAAATGCTTCCGTACAGCACGGGCGGAATTCTTGCCGCTGCAAAAAAAATAATTGTTGCGCTTTCCGAAAAACCAAAAGCTGTCGGAAAGAAGAGACACAACAACCGCCTGACCTGAATTTTTTTGCTTCTATAAAATTTTTACCGGTAATCATCATAAAAACAGAGAAGTTTTAAAACAACGCCATACATAATTTCTACTACAAAGGATTCCGTCATGAATCGGTTTTTACTTCTTCTATTTTTTACGACAATTTTTTCTTTCTCTTATTCACAGACTTTTTTTTCGCCCGATAAACGGCTTTCTCTTGTATTCAGCCTTACGAAACAGGGAGAGCCGGAGTATCAATTATTCTATGAAAATAAACCTGTTGTTGCACCGAGCCGGCTCGGAATACTTTTACTTCAACAAAAAAATTTTGCCGATGTATTTTCCATTGCGAACATCGAAACAACATCGGTGGATAATTCGTGGAATCCGGTCTGGGGCGAAGTAAAAACTATTCGAAATCATTACAACGAAATGAAAATAACGCTGAAGCAGAACTATTCCGATGATAACGATATTCCGCACGAACGGAGAATGATTCTTGCGTTTCGATTGTTCAATGACGGTCTCGGCTTTCGATACGAATTTCCGAAACAACCGGAGCTCGGATATTTTATTGTCACCGATGAGCTGACGCAGTTTGCTATGACAGGAGCTCATAAAACGTTTTGGATTCCCGGAGATTATGATTCTAATGAATATCCGTATAACCACACAGCGTTAAGCGAAATCAACGGAACGGCGCTTCGCAACGCTTCGGAAATCAGCACTCGTTCAACCTTCGGCAGATTCGGCGTGCAGACACCGTTAATGATGAAGACAAACGAGAATCTTTATATAAATATTTTTGAAGCCGCGCTGGTTAATTATCCCGCCATGAATCTTGTTGTTGACACATCAACCTTTCTTTTGAGCGCGCATCTTGTTCCCGATATGTACGGCAATAAGGCGTATTTACAGACGCCGTTTACTACGCCGTGGAGAACAATTCTGGTAAGCGATAAAGCAGAAGATATTCTCTCCTCAAAAATGATTTTAAACTTAAACGAACCGTGCACTCTTTCTGATGTTTCATGGATTACCCCGCAAAAATTTATCGGTGTGTGGTGGGAACTGCATGTGGGAAAAAGTACGTGGAATTATGCCGACACCGGAAATCTTATTCTCGCAAAAACCGATTGGAGCAAATTAACGCCGAACGGAAAACACGGCGCAACAACCGCGCGGGTGAAATATTATATCGATTTTGCATCAAAGCATAAGATTGATGCTGTGCTGGTAGAAGGTTGGAATATCGGCTGGGAAGACTGGTTCGGCGAATGGAAAGAAGAGGTATTCGATTTTGTTACGCCGTATCCGGATTTTAATGTTGTGGAATTACAAAAATATGCTGCCGAAAAAAATGTAAAATTAATTATGCATCATGAAACGTCCGCTTCGGTAACAAATTATGAGCGGCGAATGGACAGTGCATATCGGTTTATGAAAGAATATGGATATGAAACAGTGAAAACCGGATACGTCGGAAGAATTATTCCGCGCGGCGAACACCACGACGGACAGTGGATGGTTAATCATTATCAGCGTGTTACGGAAAAAACTGCTTCGTATAAAATTATGGTGGACATGCACGAGCCGGTCCGCCCGACGGGATTACACCGTACTTATCCGAACTGGCTGGCGAACGAAGCGGCGCGCGGGAACGAATTTAATGCCTGGAGTATCGGCAATGCGCCGGACCATGAAACAATTCTTCCGTTTACCCGTCTGCTCGGCGGACCGATGGATTACACGCCGGGAATTTTTCAAACAGAAATGAGTTATTATAAGAAGGACAAAAAAGAGCGCGTTCATACAACGCTGGTAAAACAGCTGGCATTGTATGTAACAATGTACAGCCCGCTGCAAATGGCGGCAGATCTTCCGGAAAATTACGAGCGATTTTCCGATGCGTTTACTTTTATTGAAGATGTTCCCGTTGATTGGGATGATACAAAAATTCTCGATGCTGAACCCGGGGAATATATTTCCATTGCACGGAAAGCTAAAAATAAAAATGAATGGTATCTCGGCGCCGTTACGGATGAACACCGCCGAACCATGAGAGCATCACTTTCGTTTCTTTCACCAAAACAAAAATATACGGCAACGCTGTATCTCGATGCGCCGAATGCACACTGGGAAAAAAATCCGATGGCGTACACTATTAAAAAATATCTTGTTACCGGCAAAACAACACTAAAACTTCTTCTTGCGCCGGGCGGAGGAGCCGCGGTGAGCATAAAACCGGCAACGAAAGAAGAAGAAAAACTTTTGAAGAATTATCAATGAAAAGATTTCTCTTTCTGTTTCTTACATTCATCGTTGTTTCGTGCGGAAAAAATTATTCCGACGCCGATAAAGCATATATCGCAACGGTTGAAAAATCTCGCAGAGAAAAAGATGAGTGGATGAAAAACGATCCCTCCTCTCCTTTTCATTACGATTCAACCATTCAATTTTCTCCGCTGAAATATTTTCCCGTTGATCCGGAATATGTCTTTAGAAGCAGGTTGACGGAATATCCGGAAAAAGATACGGTTATCATTTTCGGAACAAAGGGAGAAGAACGCAAAGTTGTAAAATTTGGATATGTCGTCTGGAACCATAACGGAAAACCAATTACGATAAATGTGTATAAGGGAGTGAGCCGGCAAGGCGAAGACTATTTCAGTATTTGGTTTACCGATAAAACAACGGGAAAAGAAACATATAATGTCGGCAGGTATTTAGATTTTGAATTTAACTCCGATTCGAATTATGTGTACACTATTGATTTTAATCTTGCCTACAGTCCGTACTGCTCATACAGTCCGAAATATTCATGCGCAATTCCGACGAAAGAAGATTACCTTAATGTTGCCATAGAAGCGGGAGAAAAAAGTTTTCATTAACAAAATAAACGGTGTCATGTTCATTCATTAACTTTTCATAGCGGAGGGCTTATGAAATACGTTGTTCTGTTCTGTTGTACTCTTCTTTTTTCTACACTACTCTTTTCTCAAGATTCACTAAAGCAAAAAATGCATCATCCGGATATTAACGATTTGATAAAAGGAAAAGAAAACCTTCCGGCAGATTCCGTTTTTACCAACGTAAAAATTCTTCAGCGCATGACGGCGGAGCGGTTTATCGGCACAATGAAAATATTTACTAAAGCGCTCGGCGTGCGGTGCACCTTCTGCCATAATACCGAAAAATGGGCGTCCGACGAGAAGCCGAATAAGGAAATTGCACGCGGAATGATGAAAATGACGGAGACAATCAACAAAGATTTGCTGACATCCATTGAAGGGTTAAAAGGCGAACACGCCTTTGTCGGATGCGAAACGTGCCATCGCGGAAAAGAAAAACCGTAAACATCTTTCACAATAACATCCCGATGTTCGAGTTACGCGGCGGAATGATTTCACATAATGCTATGAAATAACGTGTGAATAACGTATTTTGAAAGGGAAAATTTTTATCTATTATGGAGAAAGAATGAATATCGAAAAAGAAAAAGTTGTCAGTATTAATTATACATTGCGAAATGATGAAGGTGAAATTCTCGATTCATCCGAAGGGCGGGAGCCGTTACTGTATATTCAGGGAATCGGAAATTTAATTCCGGGACTTGAAGCAGTCTTAGAAGGAAAAACAACCGGTGATACGATTAAAGCAACCATAGCGCCGGCAGATGCGTACGGCGAATTTAATAAAGCGTTAATTTCACAGGTGCCCCGCTCGCAGTTTCAAGGAGTGGACAATGTAGAAGTCGACATGCAGTTTCAGGCGCACAGTGAACAGGGCGATCAGGTGGTAACCATTACCAACATTGAAAACGACATTGTTACGGTGGATGGAAATCATCCTCTCGCCGGCGTTACGCTTCATTTTGATGTGAATGTTGTTGCTGTCCGCGAGGCAACAAAAGAAGAACTCGAACACGGCCATGTTCACGGATCAGACGGACACCACCATCATTAAAAGTTGTTGCAGGACAAGCTTTCTTGCTTGTCCGATATTTCAAATGATTTTTTAAGAAAGCATCTCAATTCGGGGATGCTTTTTTATTTTCCATATCTTTATTTAAAAATTTTTTCATAAAAACTATTTAGAAACAGCCAAATTCGCCGTATTAAAATAAAGTAAAAATATTTTTCAAAACAGTCTCCTAAACAGCCTTTAAAAAGGATATAAATATATAAAAGGGATAACGGAGTGAGACAAACAGTGCGGCGAGAGAAATAAATACGTGCGAAACTGAGCTTTAAAAACTTGCATTCTCATATGAGAATTTGGGAACGAGAAGAAAAATTGCTTGGACACAGCGAAAGATTTAAAGAAGGTCAAAAGTCCGTTAGATACTATTTGAAAAAGTGCGCATTTTAAATATTTTTAACGACAGTTTGGATGTGTGCATTTTTGATATTTTCAATACGCGTATACAAAGCTTGTTGATAATAAATAACTTAACGGTTGCAATAAAAATTAAAAAAACGTATACTTGCGCATATTTACGAGTTATGCGGCAGCTTAAAAGACGACACCAAACCAAAAAAAATCACCTTGACAAC
>JACFMZ010000070.1 GCA_019455105.1 Bacteroidota bacterium
TTATTTTTACCGTCTGCAGGCGGGAAGATTTGTTGAAACAAAACGATTTACGCTGCTAAAGTAAAATTTCAAAAAATATTTTCAGGAATATTTTTACAAAACCAAAAATAAATTGTACATTGCTTTTGCTTTCTCCGAGTTATTATTTCTGTGTCGTTACGATATGAAAAATAACCGATAGGGCGCATCCGGAAACAGATCCGCCTGCCGTTTTGCAAAGGAGAATTACCGGCATTTCACAAATGCTCTATTCTCTTTTTTTAGAATAGAGCATTTTTTTTTGAAAGGAAATTCTATGGCACAAATACCGAAACGCTATACAAAATTTTTGGAAGATTTTCCCGCCGTCGGAAAAGCGTACGAAGAATTGGGAAAAGCGGCTCACGAAGCCGGTCCGTTGGATGAAAAGACCCGCGCATTGATTAAACTTGCAATTTCCATCGGTGCGCGTATGGAAGGAGCGGTTCATTCTCATGCACGAAAAGCATTAAAAGCGGGGGCGGTAAAAGAAGAGCTTCTTCATGTGGCGGTGCTTTCCCTGCCGACCATCGGGCTTCCTTCCGCAATGGCAGCGCTGGATTGGGTTGAAGACGTTACCGAAAAGAAAAGCTAAATGGAATTTTCTCTCATTTTTTATATTGCGTTGTTTATTATTGCCGTATTGTATTCTTCGGTCGGTCATGCCGGCGCATCGGGATACATTGCGGTGATGACGCTGTTCAGCATTGCGCCGGCGGTGATTAAACCGACAGCGCTTCTGTTGAATTGTCTCGTTTCGCTCATCGGCACCTATCAGTTTTACAGAACAGGACATTTTTCAAAGCCGCTTTTTCTTCGTTTTGTTCTTCCGTCGGTAGCGTTTGCCTTTCTTGGCGGCTACATCAATCTTCCGTTGAAAATTTTCAATATCATATTAGGAATCATTTTATTTTATACGGCGTTCGTCTTCTTTTTGGAAAAGAAAGCCGTTCAGCTTCGTCCGCTCCCCTCATCGGCAGTCGGAATTCCTGTCGGCGCGGGAATCGGACTTCTTTCCGGTCTTATCGGAGTCGGAGGAGGAATATTTTTAACGCCGATACTTATTCGTTTTAAATGGGCATCGGCAAAAACAGCAGCAGCGGTTTCAGCGCCGTTTATTTTGGTGAATTCTCTTTTTGGTCTGGCGGGAATTGCCGTGTCGAAATCTGCACTGCCGGAAATTCCGCTTCTGTTATTTCTTCCCGTGCTGTTCGGAGGAATGATCGGCTCGTATTTCGGAAGCGCGCGGTTCAGCGAAATGACCATTAAAAAATTATTAGCGGTTGTCTTAATTGTTGCCGGAATAAAATTATTAATCGCACGATGAAACAGCTGAATGACACCTACGGAAGAGTGCATAACTATCTGCGTGTTTCGCTGACGGATGCCTGCAATCTGCACTGTGTGTACTGCGCGCCGGCAGAACAGAGAAAAAATTTCCTGCGTGCGAATGTTCTTACCGACGAAGAACTGATAACATTAATCACCTTCTTTGTTCGGGAATTGAGAATTGAAAAAATCCGCTTAACCGGCGGCGAGCCGTTTGCGCGAAAAAATATTATGAAACTGATGGCGCAGCTTGCCGATTTAAAACAACAGACAGGATTTCATCTCGGCATTACCACCAACGGAACGCTGCTGGCGCCGCACCTGAAAGAGCTGAAAACATTCGGCGTTGATTCGCTGAACATCAGTCTCGATTCGCTGGAGAGAGAAAACTTCCGGACAATAACAAAACAGGACAGTCTACAGAAAGTTCTTGATGCAGTTTTCGAAGCACAACGGCTCGGCTTTCCTTTGATAAAAATAAATATGGTGGTTATGCGCGGAGTGAATGACCACGAGCTTTTGAATTTTGCACAGTTTGCACTTACTCATCATCTCAATGTCCGCTTTATTGAATTTATGCCCTTTACGGATAACGATTGGAGCAACAATAAATTCATCAGTTATAAAGAAATGATTACCGTGCTTCAGTCCCGTTACTCGCTAATTCCGCTGCACGGTGATAAAAATGCGGTGAGCAAAGATTTTATGATTGAAGGAACAAACGGTACGGTCAGTTTTATTTCTTCTATGAGCGAACATTTTTGTGACGGATGCAGCCGTCTTCGCTTGACGGCAGACGGAAAAATGAAAATCTGTCTTTTTTCACTTCCGCAGCATGATCTTGATTTAAAAAAACTTTTACGTTCGCACTCTTCTCCGCAGCAGTTTGAAGAAGCAATCCGCGCGGCGCTGAAATTAAAATGGAAACAACATCCCGAACCGGAAATATTAGCTGAAATGAAAAATCATTCTATGCTTGCCATCGGAGGGTAATGAAACTTTCGCACGTTAATAAAAAAGGAGAAGCAGCCATGGTGGATGTTTCTCAAAAGCCGCCGACGGAACGCACTGCCGAAGCGTATGCGGAAGTTCTTCTCGGTAGAAAAGCTTTTCGCGCCGTTCTTCACAATGCCGTGCAAAAAGGAGATGTGCTTGCTGCCGCACGCCTTGCGGGCATTCAGGCGGCAAAAAAAACATCGGAACTGATTCCGCTGTGTCATAATATTTTTTTAACTCATGCCGGAATTGAATTGACGCTGAATAAAAAAAATTTTTCTGTGGAGATTGTTTCTTCCGTTACAACAATATCGGTAACCGGCGTTGAAATGGAAGCATTGACCGCCGCCTCCGTTGCCGCGCTGACGGTGTACGATATGTGCAAAGCCATTGATAAATCCATTACGATTCACAAGATTCATTTACGTTCAAAAACAGGAGGGAAAAGTGGAACCTACCACATCTAACAAGGAAGAATCCATTGGAAAAATTGTTGCAATTTCCGTGAGTAAGAAGAAGGGGATTCCGAAGACGAATGTTTCTTCTGCGCAGCTGATTGAAGATTTTGGAATTGAAGGAGACATCCACGCAGGAAAGTGGCACCGGCAGATCAGCCTGCTGGCGATGGAAAGCATTGAAAAAATGAAAATCGGCAGTTTAAAAAATCTGCGTCCCGGTGCGTTCGCCGAAAATCTGACGACGGAATTTATCAATCTTCCGGCAATTGCTGTCGGCACAAAAATAAAAATCGGCAGCGAAGCAGAACTTGAAATTACTCAGATCGGCAAAGAGTGTCATGATAAGTGCGCAATCTTTTTTAAAGTGGGTGACTGCGTTATGCCGAAAGAAGGAGTCTTTGCAAAAGTTATAAAAGGAGGAACAATTGTTCCGGGTGATTCAATTGTTGTTCATGCGTTTCCTTCCGAACAGATTACCGCGGCGTAAGAATGATTTCGTACACGCAGGCGCTGGAAATAATTCACCGTGAGTTTCAGGAGCTTTCGCTTGAAACGGAATCGGTGAATATTCATTCGGCAATTTATCGGACTCTTGCTCAGGATAGTATTGCCGATATTGATTTTCCTCCTTTCTCAAACTCTGCCGTGGATGGTTACGCCGTTGTTGTTTCAGAGAATATTCGTTCTTGGAATGTGATCGATGAAATTACCGCAGGACATTTTCATGAAATTGCGTTGGACGAACATTCTGCCGTCAGCATTATGACCGGCGCAAAAATTCCCGACGGTGCATCGGCGGTTATTCCGATTGAAGATGTTGATGTGCATGAAAAGAACATTACGCTTCGTCCTTCGTGCTCAATAAAGGTCGGAATGAATATTCGCCGGCAGGGGGAAGACTGCGTTAAGGGAACCATTGTTCTTCCGAAAGGAACACAGATTCAAGCCAACCATATTCCGATTCTTTCTGCCTGCGGATATGAAACAGTGAATGTTCTAAAACAACTTCGCTTCGGCATTGTGGTAACGGGGGATGAGTTAATTTCCATGAGCGAAAAACCTGCCGGCGATAAACTTCGCGCAACAAACGGCGAAAGTCTTGTGGAACAAATTAAACAGCTTCATCAGCGCGTCTCAAGTTGTGAAATTCTTCAGGATGATGAAGAAAAGCTTTCGGCAAGAATGCAGTCTCTGCTGCATTCCGATGAACATGATATTCTTCTCACCACCGGAGGGGTTTCGGTCGGTGCAAAGGATTATGTGCAGAAAATTCTTCGTTCACTCGGCGCGGAAATTCATTTTTGGAAAGCGTCAATTAAACCGGGAAAACCGATTCTTTTTGCTTCAATAATAAAAGGAGAGAAGAAAAAATTTATTTTCGGACTGCCGGGAAACCCTGTTTCTGTGTTTGTAAATTTTAAAATCTTTATCGAACCGGCAGTTCAGAAAATTTTTCGTCAGCAGAA
This sequence comes from Bacteroidota bacterium, assembly GCA_019455105.1. GTDB lineage: Bacteria > Bacteroidota > Ignavibacteria > UBA10030 > UBA8401 > JACFMZ01. The sequence continues at coordinate 4,268 of JACFMZ010000070.1, forward strand.
ACAGAATATTATTTTTGCCGAACTGACTGCCGCCGAAAAAAAGCATGACGAAAAGCGTCATTTTCTGCGGGGCGTTTTAGAAATTGATGAAACTCAAAAAAAATATTTTGTCCGCTCCATTGAGAATCAATCCTCCGGCAATATGTTCGGCTTAGGACTGGCAAATTGCCTGATCGTTTTTAAAGAAGAGCGGATGGAAATGCAGCAGGGAGAAACAGCGGAATGTATTCTGATATAACGGGAATTATTTTATCTGGCGGAAAAAGTGTCCGCATGGGAACGAATAAAGCATTATTGAAGATCGGGAACGAAACGATTATTGAAAAAATTGTTCGTCTTATTCGCCCGCTTTTTCCGACTATTCTTCTCAGCGCCAACACGCCTGAAGAATACGCGTTTCTCAATCTTCCGGTTATTCGCGATGAATTTTTTGAGCTTGGTCCGCTGGCGGGAATTCATTCCGCGCTGCGTCATGCTGCAACGAAAAAAATATTTGTGCTGAGCTGCGATATTCCGCTTATGAAGAGAAATATTATCAATTATCTCTGTACGTATCCATCAACCGCATCGGTGGTTATTGCGCAGGCAGATGGTTTTTTGCAGCCGCTCTGCGGAGTGTATGATGTATCATTGTTATCGCCGCTGACGCAATTTCTGCAAGAACATTCCCAGCCGGAACTGCACGGAAAGAAAAACTGCAAGATAGCCGCCTTCTTAAAAACCGTTGAGACCGAAGTACTGGATATTGCGGCAACATTTTCCGGTTATGAAGAAGGAACATTTTTTAATATGAACAACCGGGAAGAGTTTGAAGAAATAACGAAGAGAATAGGAACTGGCGCTTAAACGGCGGCACGTATAAGAAGTCTCAATTTAACAACGGAATATTTATTTTATAAATGAGCTTTTAAATACTTTTATAAATTCTTCAGATTTTATCTTAATAAACTATGTACCGCTATAAATGTTCTATTTTTCCGGCAATTCATCTCTACAAATATTTGAGAGATAGAATTTTTCCGCTAATTTTCCAAAACCATTGGAAACCGGCTGCGTACGGGGAAATCGTTTCTCAATATTATTTTCAACAACACCTGCCGAGTAAAGTGTGGCAAGAATTTCTGTGTTATCATCAATCGTCACTCCCGCTTCTTTCCAGCGATAGCGAATCATTGCAAGATTGGCAGCGATGTATTTTGCGTTCCACGGCGGGAGTAAGAGACGCTTTATTGTTTCTTCGCGTGATGCCGAAAGCGGAATAAGTTCGCTGCAATTTGCTCCAAGAAAATATGCGCTTGTAGAATCATGTAACGATTGTTCAATCCACACCGCTGTATTGATTTTCACTTGTCCCAACCCCAATGAAACATTTAAACCATAAACTGCCAAAAGAGGATCAACATCGCGGTCAACCCAGGTAACATTTAAAGCGTGTTCAACATAGATAACGCTTGCAATAAGCCGCGGAGAAATATTGAACAAATTTCCTGCGCTGACAATTGCTTCGGTGTTCTTTTTTAAAACCTGTATTGCTTGCGGCGATACTTGAGCATAAACAGAAATGTGGATTGCGAAATAAAGAAATGTTAAATAAAAAGCAGGGCATTTTTTCAACGCCCTGCTTTTTGCACAATCTTGCAGCACAATCATCATCACTTCATTAACAACATACGACGTGTGAATACGTTATCTTGCGTTTTAAGCCGGATAAAGTAAATGCCGGAGGGAACATTATTTCCGTTAAATTGTACCGACTTTATTCCTTCTGCTTCGTAGCCATGCACTAATTGCGTTATCTGCCTGCCAAGAATATCAAACACGGCAATATCAACCATGCCGGCTTGCGACAAATCGTAACGAATTGTTGTTACGGGATTGAACGGGTTGGGGTAATTCTGATGTAAAGCCGTTACTGTTGGAATTACGGCAGCTACATTTTCATTTGCTTTATTACTTTCTTCCTGCTCCACGCCGATTTGCGAGTTATTTAATCCGCCATTCTTAGCAAGTACCGGCACAATATTGTCCATCATATATTTTGTATCCAACAAAAGTGCTGTTACCGGATCGTCAGCATATTTTGATTGCAGTTCTGCAATATATTTGTTTGCTTCTGCTTTATCATCTAACGTCCAGTATAATTCTGTTAGAGCGGCAAGCGAACGTCTCTCTGATTCGCTGTTCTGCCATCCATTTAATATTTTTTTATGATATACAATTGCTTGCGAAGAATTTCCTTCTGCAGAAGCGTTCAATGCCGCAAGTTCTACCGCTACACGTTCAAGCCGTGTACCTGTTTTCTCATCAGCAATTTTTTGAAAATATTGAAAACTGCTTTTAGGACTTACTCCGATTGCCCTGTTCTTGGCAGCACTATTATGTCTTCGGAAAACAGTATTTATTTGTAACAGTGCGGCTTCCGCTTCATCCGAGGAAGGATAAAACGTAACCAGCGTATCATAAACAGCAATTGCTTTATCGTATAATTGCGACATTGCTAATTGATTCCCGAGCGTAAGCAGAATGCGTTCCCGGCTTACCGTCGTATTAAGCATAACAATTGGATTATCGGTTATAGATTCTGTTGATAAACTAACCTGTTTTAACAATAAGTTGTCTTGTACTGCAAACGACATTTCGCTTTTTTCTGTCTCAATTGGATTGTGAACAATTAATGGGTGAGGATCGCTTTGCCAAAGCGCAGGATCAACATCGGGATATGTATTTCCGAAAAGAACGTTCATTGTTGCTGTTGTAAAACCATTGCCGCTGTTAGGATTCGTTCCCCACCAATTATGTTCTGCGCTAACAAATTGGGAAGAGGTTGCGACAAAAAGTTGTAACCCCGAATTGCTATAAATACTATTATTTCCTCCATAATCGTTGCATACCGCTTGAAGATATCCGCCTAAAAATGGCGTTGTGGTTGATTGCGCATGAACACCATGGCGATTATTTAGTATAATTTTATTTCCGTTTGCAGTCGCTGAGGTACCGATAACCGGAGATGAATACGTTTCACAGCGTATCCCGTCTTGCGAAGCAAATGCAATAGTATTATTTGTTAAAACCATATCACTGGAGTTATAAATCCAAAACAAATCGCGCCCGCTATTATTACGTGATTGTTTTTCAAATGTATTTCCATTAATAGTACCCGCATAAGAGCTAAAGATGACTATTCCATCTTCAAGATTATCATAGAACGTATTTGAATTGATGTTGGCAACATACGTACCATATATTAATCGGATAGGATTTAAACAATTAGTAAATGTATTGTTGTAGATTTCATTACCCGAACTGAAAAAATAAGAATTATTAAGCACCATGGCGAATTTACAATTAGAAAAATGGCAAGTACGAAAATAATTGCCGCTCTGATTTGAGTTAACAATATAAATCGCCGCCCAATAATAATTTGGATTACTACTGTTTGACGTAAAAGTTGCTCCATTGGCTTGAATTTTTCCATAAATCAACAACGAGCCTTTTGGTGAACTCTCATCATATACATTTGTTGCAGAATTAAACTTTAGCATTGCGCCGCTATTGATAACCAGAGCAGCGCCTGATGAAACTGTAATGTTTGAAACGTCATGTACTGCAACACCCGAAGCAATTGTGAGTGTTGCACCATTATTGACAGTAACATTTCCGACAAAAATTTTATTTTCATTCCACACCGTAGAACTTGCGATTGTTCCCGATACAGTTTTGCCAAGAAAAATTTCTGCACCGTCTGATTTCACAGAAACTTTTGCTGTATTATCCACTGCTTCAACCTTGTAACGGCAATAAAGATCAATTCCGCTTGTAACGCCGGAGATGGAATAACCGGTTTGATCTGTGTACGATGTGGAAGTTACAAGCGAAGAGTTTAATTTTATACTTGATACAATTGTTGAGCCGTAATAAATTTCTCGGTAAATATTGTAACCGCCGCCGGATGTTACGTCGGATTCTAAATTTGCTAACCACGTTACTACGGCTTGGTTGGAAGCGTTGTAAGTTGCTGTAACGCCTTGTGGTTTTGAGGGTGAAGAAGAAAGCGTATCATTGATATAAACTTTAATCGTTAAGACGGAGCCGCTTTGACCTTGAACCTCAACTACAACAGGCACTGTTGTACCATTTGCTTTTGTTGCCGCCGGATTACTATAAGGCGAAAAGACATTATTGTTAGTTAAATTCCAACTATCTTTCCCGTCTCCCTTATAGATTTCTCCTGTTACTGTTTGTCCGGTTTGATAATTTTTCCAGGCATTGATGTAATAATATCCTCCACTATCATTTTTGGGATTTACCGCATATAAAAGATTTCTTTCCGTTTTTCCTGATGTACGATTAATTGTTAACCGACGAAAAACCGGTATAATAAAATTTGGATCTGTGCTCCATGGATTTTGGATCCATTCCGGATTATCCCAATTCCATCTTCCATCCGCATTAATTACTTTTATATTTCCTTGATTAGGTGAAGCAATGCCGAATACATTATGTAAAATGTAAAGTCCTTGACCCCCCGAAGTTTTATCGGGTACATCATACAGTGTGAGTTTTTGATGGTTTTCAAGAAGATAATATTCGCTTGTTCCGGGAATTTGTACACGATATGCAGTTCCTGTGCTGCCAAAATCTGGCAATGTAAAAGTTGTTGTTGTTGTGATTGTATTATAATTAACCCAACCAAGTTGCTCCCGTTCAAAGAGATTCATAAAACTTGATGTTGAAGGAGTACGCTGACCCATTAACGCCCAAGTTCCTGCTCCGTATTGATGTGGCAAACCCCACACATGTCCAAACTCGTGCAATAAATGTTCTATTCGCGGATACTGAATCATGTTTAATACGTCAACCGTTTGGGCTCCGCCAATTCTTCTCACACCTCCATCAACATAAACATCACCTGGCAGACTTGCTGACCACCAACCTTCCGCGAAAAAACTATTTGAAGATGACTCTCTATAGCGATACCATATTCGATAACAAAAAAACACCATATCTACTTTTCCATCTGAACCAGGTGAATGGCTGTAGTAATTGCTTGTCCATCTGTCAAAATCTGAAAAGTCCACGGTTTGATCAAGAATTTGAATTACATCTCTGGATGAATAAGCAACTTCATTTCCTGGATACACTCTTTTATAATAAGCAAGAGATTCTGGTGCTTGAACATAATACGCTTTACCAATCATTTGAAACTGTCCAAAACCCATACTATCAAAAAAAGTAGTAACATTGGCATAGAGACCGGAATTTTGTGCATCGGTAGAATCAACAATATTGTTTAAAAAATTCGGACCAGTTCCGACAGGCCAAGTTATACTGTTTGGTTCAAACGTATCATCCTTGAAATCAATGAAAATAAATAATGCCTTAATCGTTCCGTTTGCCGAAACGTATGCACCGCCTATCTGTTGCGTCTGCTGTTGTGAAGATTGCCCGCCACAATATATTTCATCTTGGGCGAAAGTTGTGGTAAAAGCAAAAAGGAATATACAGATCAAAAAAAATACCATACGAGAAAACATAATAACCTCCTATATTATTTAAGAAGAAGTATTTTATGAGTTAGTATTTGTGAATCAGTTTGTAAAACTACAAAATAAATACCGCTGGTGAGATTATCTCCGCTAAAAGAGATTTCATATTTTCCTTTTTCCATTTTTTGATTGACGAGTGTTGTAATTTTTCCGCCAAGAACATCGTAAATGATTAGATTTACATTGCCTTGTTGAGCAATTGAATAAGAGATAATTGTTGAGTTATTAAATGGGTTAGGATAATTCGTCAGCACCTCAAATGTTTCAGGAATAGTTAACTCTCGTTTTATTGAAACAACAGTACCATAATGAACTCCATTTATTACAGCACCCGCAAGATAACCTACATCAGACGGTTCTATGTCCCATTGTACCATTCCGAATCCGATTGCGAAATATTCATTTCCCAACCAAAAAGAATCTATATTCGCTGTTGTTCGATAAAAAGATATTTTTTTAATTATTACTTCTTTGCCAAATACAATACCCGAAAAGGTTCCAATCATTTTGGCAAAGATACTATCCCAAGGCGATGCTTGAAGCAACCAAACAGTTCCTATACCGGCGGAAAATGGATATAGTAAAAATGTTGTATCGGGATAACTAACATTATAAAGGTTGCCACTGGTATCCATCTTCAAAACTTGGCCAGTTCTCCACCAAGAAAATCTATTGCCAAACTGATCTATAGAATCTTTGTCTACATACGTTGTTAATGTTATCTCATTGGTAAACGCGGAACGGTATTGCCAAATATCTCCAGCGTGAGCAGGATAAAAGCTTTCAGCAGAAGAATCAACTTGAGAAAAAAGAAAACCGTAAAGAAATAGATATAAAAATATAATTTGTAAAAGCCTCATAATGTCTCCTGTAAATTTATTTTGAGTAAATAATTTTTGTTGTTTGTGAAAAGTTTCCGGCAGTTAATCTGACAAGATACACACCGCTGGAAAGATGTGTTGGAGTAAAGCGAATTTGATGAGAACCTTTTTCTTTTTCTTCATTCACTAACAATGCGACCTCTCTTCCAAGCATATCAAACACTCGCAGATTCACAAAATTTTTCTCTGGCAATTGATAACTAATTGTTGTTGAAGGATTGAACGGGTTTGGGTAGTTTTGATGGAGGATGAAATCTTCAGGTAAAATCTTTTGGTAAGGTACACTTACAAGAAAACCATATTGCACATTATTAATAATTGCACCGGAAAGATAAACTTCTGGCATCGGTTCAAGTTCTGCACGAATTAAACCGAACCCTTCTGCAATCGTTCTTTTATTCCACCATATTGAATCTGACGAATTTGCCCATCCATAAAATATCTCTTTATAGTTAACTAAATGTCCAAATATTGAGATTGAATCTATCGCATTGATTTTTGCTATGGGGTACGGATCAATTATAGTTTGCCACGTTTCTCCTAATTTAGCATCAAGTTTGTACAGAGGACCATCATTTTGTGGAATTCGAGGAAGTAGGTCTCTATATACTAAATTTGAATCCTTAATTATATACCATAAGTGAGTAGAATAATTTACGTCGTGATTGGTATAAATAAAGCGTATAAATATTGTGCCTACCGTATCAACAAAAACAGAATCAATTTTTTCAGTCCATGCAAGTGCCCCAATTGGGAAACGATACTGCCATAAGTTTCCAACATGATGAGGAAAAAAACTTTCTGCAGAAGAATCAACTTGAGAAAAAAGAAAACTGTGAAGAAATAAGCATAAAAATATAATTTGTAAAGGTCTCATAATGTCTTCTGTAAATTTATTTTGAGTAAATAATTTTTGTTGTTTGTAAAAAATTTCCGGCAGTTAATCTGACAAGATACAATCCACTGGAAAGATTTTTTGGAGTAAAACGAATTTGATGAAAACCTTTTTTTTTCTTCATTCACTAACAATGCGACCTCTCTTCCAAGCATATCAAACACTCGCAGATTAACAAAATTTTTCTCTGGCAATTGATAACTAATTGTTGTTGAAGGATTGAATGGGTTAGGGTAATTCTGATAAAGGGTTATTTTCACCGGAGAAATATTTTTATTCTTTTGCGTTGACAATAATGTTGTATCGCCATATTTAATTCCATTAATTTTTGCGCCTATAAGATAAAGCTCACCATATATTGCATAAGAACCTCTACGAGTAATCATTCCAAATCCTTCAGCATAACTTTCTCCATAACCCTCAGTACCAGAAACGTGCCCAATACTTTTGATTGTTGTTGGAATACCAAAAACATTAGCATCTAACACTTCATATATATATAAGCACTATCAGCACCCGTCCACCATCGTTCTTCTAATTGCGCGTCTATTTTAAATTGCAGACGTGAATCTATCCACCAGCCTAACAAATATATGTTACCTAAACTATCTATTTTATAATTTTCGGGCCAATATAATTCTGACAGATCATTGGGCTGACGCGTAGAACGTAAGTAACGTATATAGGTATTTCCTTCAGTATCGGTTGAATCAGAGACAATAGTCACTTTCAAGGTATCATCTCCTACGCCATTACGCACTAAATAAACCCAAGTATCTCCCTTTTGATGAGGAAAAAAATCAACAGTGTTAATAGTATTCTGTGAGAATAGTGGTGATACTAAAAATAAATATCCAATGCCTTTGAATAAGGTGAGATTGGTAAAAAATATTTTCGAGTTGCAGCACATAATTATTGTCCTTTTAAAACAATATTATGCAGAAGAGTAAAGAAGAACTACATCAAAGTTCGCAGATGTTTATTGGAAAAGCAAGGTTGAGAAGCTGTAAAGAAAGCAATTGTAAAAAGAAATAATTTATTAAAAATAAAAGAAGAGCGCGAGACTTACTCCGGCGTAGATAACGATCGTAAACCAAAAATATTCCGGATCGTCTTTCCGTAAAATAGTTTTTCCCCATACGCCGGATTTTGTGTACACTTTTCCGCTTATTACGGCATAGAGTACATACAGCGCCGCCGCGATACCGATCAGTTTAAACATTATGTTTCTTTCCGACGAATAAAATATTCAATAATCATTTTAATAAGCCCCAATAATATTCCGCCGGCAACAACAGGAACGGAAACAACCATCATCAGCCCTAATCCGATTGGATTTCCGTCTTCAGGTCCGAACCAGATATAGAGAAAGAAGGGAAGAATTCCTACAACGCCAAGGGCAAGAGAAAAGTAGATAATGTGCAATCCGGAAAATCGCCGGAAAGATTTTTCTTCTATATTCATCATATGTTTTTTGGAAGAATACAGAAATAGATTTATTGATGCAAGAAAAAACGCCGTTACAGCATCTCTGTGTACCGGCGTTTCGCTTCTTTGAAATCTTTTTAAAAAGTCTGTTATTCCTTTACTTTAATAACGCGAACTTTCCATACTTCGGGACCTTTTTCGAGATATTCCCATTTGAACGGCTCTTTGCTTTCCGCTTCCATTTGATAATATAACGGCTTCGGATCGTGGTCGTTGGTAAATTCAAATGCTTCGCCCGGTTTTATATCCGCGAATGCTTTGTAAAACATTTCGTGGCGTTCGGTTGGCGGATACGGGCGCACGTCAAATTCATTCACAACAGAAAATCCGTCGGTCCCTAATCCGCTGTTATCTTTTTTCGTAATGTGAACAACAAATTCGCCCTCTTCTTTTTTCTTGTAAATCCAGGAATGTTTCCCCTCGAAACTTTTTATAAAGGTATGGTGAATGTCAACGGGATCTTCGGAGGCGATTAGCTCCATCATCGTTCCTTCTTCCATCATTCCGTATCGGTGAAAGACCACCTGCTTCCAATCTTTTTTATCGGCTTTTCGAAGGTCGAGCAGCGTAGAAATATCAGCCAACTCGCGTCCCTGTGATTCTTCGGTGCGGGTAACTTTTACTCTCCATTCTCTGCCGCCGCGATTTAAATATTTCCAGCCGACAACATCGCCGAAGATGGATCGGAATTCGTAGAAGAGCGGAATCGGATCGTGATCGTTAATAAAAACAAAACTTTCGCCTGCCGGAAGTTCTTTAAAAAGTTGTATCAGCATTTCGTGACGCTGAATCGGAACATACACGCGCACATCCAATTCCTGCTCTCTGTTAATTTTATTTTCCATACTGTTGTTGTAATAAGTGTTAATGAGTAAATAATGAATTAAAAAATTTATTGTTCTTCCGCTTCAATGCCGCTTACAGCTCGCATCCGTCGGGACCGCACGATTCGGCGGCGGAATTTTCCTGCATTTCAAATTTTGGTTTGCTTTCCTGGTACGCTTTTGTTAACGCATTCACAAAAACCTCCACCGGCTGCGCGCCGGAAACGCCGTATTTTCTGTTAATAACAAAAAACGGAACGCCGGAAATTCCCAGCTCCGCCGCTTCCTGAATATCGCGGTTCACTTCGTTGGTTTGTTCGCTTGTGCTGAGAAAAGCATTCACTTCATTTTTATTGAGCCCGATAGATTCCGCAAGCGATGTTAAGAGAGCAATATCGCCGACATTTTTTCCGTGAGAAAAATGCGCTTCAAACAACGCTTCTTCCATTTCATTTCCTTTTCCTCTCTGCTGGGCAAAGTGAATCAGCCGGTGCGCGCGCAACGTATTCACCGGAATGGAAATATCCTGCCGGAAATGAATTCCCGCTTCGGCTCCTTTGTGCTGAAGCTGGTCCATCATTCCTTCCACCTGTTCTTTCGGCATTCCTTTTCGGTTTACCAAATACTGCGCCGTTGAAAGAGGAGAGCCCTCTATCGGCAGATCGGGATCGAGTTGAAAGCTTTTCCATTGAACCTGAATTTCATTTTTAAACGGCAGTTGTTCTACCGCCTGCTCGAAATGTTTTTTCCCGATAAAACAAAACGGACACATCACATCAGACCAAATTTCAATTTTCATAACAGCACCTTTATAGATTGTTGAGTACGCCTTTTTTTGTAAGAATGAAAACAGCATTCCGGCGTTATTCGTTCAAAATTTTTTTGAAAAGCAGAACAGAAGTTCTCGAAAATTATTTCGGCTGATATTTTCCCGGTTCTTTATGAAATGCAATGGCGAGTCTGTTCCAGCCGTTTATGGCAATAATGGTCATGCTTAAATCCACAAGCTCTTTTTCGGAAAAATGTTTCAGCATTTTTTCGTACAGTTCATCGGAGATGTGCTGACGGGAAATATCCGTCATTGCTTCGGTCCATTCCAATGCGGCGCGCTCCCGTTCGGAGAAGAAGGGCGTTTCACGCCATGCCGGAAGCGTATAGAGACGCTGTTCTGTTTCTCCGGCTCTTCGCGCATCAATGGAATGCATATCAAGACAAAATGCGCAGCCGTTAATTTGCGAAGCTCTCATTTTTACCAATTCATATAAACTGTGCTCTAAACCGGAATTTCTGACATAGTGTTCAATTTCTGCTAGTCCTTTTGCCGCGTTCGGAGCGGCTTGTTCGTATTGCAGTCTTGGTTTCATAAAATTTCCTTTAAAATTAGTTTAATAAAAAAAGACACATTCCGAAGAAAGTGTCTTATTGAGTAAACGGAAAATAGTGTAAAAAATAAAATTTAAATTCTGTTAATGATGCTCATCCGTCATTGCATCCAATGCAATGGTGGCATGAGCGTACGCCGCGCCGGCGCGCATTTCTGCGGCAACCCAAATCGCTTCCATAATTTCTTGTTTTGATGCGCCTGCTTTTTGTGCCTGCGGCACATGCGATTTTATGCAATAGGGACACTGTGTTACATGCGCCACCGCAACGGCAATAAGCTGTTTGGTTTTTTCATCCAAAACTCCTTCCTTAAAAACAGTTCTGCTGAAGCTGCGCCACGCTTCAATTTGTTTCGGTGCTAATTCCGCTTTTTGCTTTGCATTTTCCGCTGTTGCGGCAGGATACATTTCTTTTGTGGT
>JACFMZ010000173.1 GCA_019455105.1 Bacteroidota bacterium
TGAATTGTGGGTGTATATGGTGTATGAATCCCCTTCGTATAAAATTCGGGTCGGAGATTTTACCAATAGAACAGAAGCCGGAAATCTTGCTAAGGATCTTGCAAAAAAAGGTTTGCGCGACGGATGGGTCGTTCCGGATAAAATTATTAAAAATCAGCCGCCGAAACCACCGGTACCGACGCCTATCGATACTTCGTCAATTCAGCACGGGTATTAACGAATCATCACACCGTCCACGGGCCAGCGCGCTCGCACTTTAATGGTATCGGGGTAAAGAAGAAATTTTTCAGACCGTTGATACGGAAAAACTTTTCCCGCGGATAATTTTTTATTTTTATCGGTATCAACATACGCCTTTAACACATACCTCCCTTCCGTAAGAAGCGGAAAAGAAAAGGAGGCATCCGGACGCAGCTCCGTTTGATGCGGTTTGTGTTCTTTTTGAGAAATATTATCTGCTTCAATAATAACATTTTGCGAAAACCCTTCAGCCGTACATTTCCCTTCGATACTGCCGAACTGATCCGGATCAATTGTGCGGAATGGATACCGCCGAACAGTATCTCTGTGCGTATGAGAAAATAAATCGGAAAAATATTTCATTGATAATTGAATTTGAAATTGTTCATTCGGCGGGAGCGGGGATTTCGGTTGAACAACAAACGATGCGGCATTCATCCAACGCAGATTGAACGGAACCGTTGAACTGTCTTTCATTCTCTTCCATTGCACGGCACTGCTGTTGACCGGCACATTGAGCACATCGGAAAATTCAAAAGAGACGCCGTCGTTTTGCAAAATTACGGCTGATGAATCCTGAACGGATGAAAAAATAACTGCCGGAGGAAGAGTATCATCAAGCGCAGAGCCGGTAAATAATTTTTGTTTTGCCGCCGGATTTATGATATGCCCTGCCTCATCTTTCACTCCTTCAATGGCAAGCAGATAACTTGAATCTTTTTCCTGCTTCGCTGTAAGCAGCACAATGGTTGTTAAATCATGCTGAGGAATTACCTGCTGTACGTTCAACATATTCCTGCGATTAGTATCGGTAACGGAAAACATTGAGGCGCGTATTCCGTTCGTGTCAATTTTTTCGCTGAATTGAACCGACAGATGCCGGTTATCCGTCGCCGTAACATTGGAAATTCTCGGTGAAGTAGTATCTTCCTTAGCAAGCATAAACTGCAGTCCTGTTTTCAGCGTATCGTTTGCGCCGACTGTAACATCTTCCGTTAATGTTCCTGCCGCATCAGTTTCGGGATCGTACAATAAATTTTTATACTCATCACGTATTGCAAAAAGCCGGTACGTACCGTCGGAAAGATTCGTTAATGTAAACTCGCCGCTCTTTCCTGTTTGCGTAATAAAATTCGGCTTTGTGGTTTTCGGATTTAAAGTGTCGGGATTGATGCCGTTAAGTCTATAAGAAAAAATCATCACTCCTTCCGGCGTATTGTCAATCACCTTCCCTTGAATAGAATTGATATCAATCTTTTCTCCGGTGGAAAACGCAAATGAAAATGCTTTTGCCATTCGGTTATGGTTATTCACATCAACAACGTCGGTACCAACGGTAATAACATACGTTGTCTTCTCCTGTAACTTTTCATTAAAAATAATTTCTACTTCCGTTCCGCTCCAGTCGTATTCAATGTTCGAAATATTCGGAGAGATAAATACCGCATCCTGCACCGAACGCCGGTCCACAT
>JACFMZ010000174.1 GCA_019455105.1 Bacteroidota bacterium
TCTTTTCTTCCCTGCCGGTAAATATTTTGAATGACTTCAGGAGGTTTTACGCTAAAAATTATTCCGTCGTATGTTGCCTGAAGAAAATTTGGGAGTGAAGAGAAATCACGCGGAGCAACAACAATGCTGGTATCCATTCCGAATCGTTTCACCTGAACGCTGAAATTGACGGAAATAATATCACCGGCTTTCGGTCGGTTTGCTAAAACGGTATCGGCGGGGGAGAGTTTAATTTTAAAATTTCCATCAGAGATGCCTTGTACGGTATAGGTTGTTCCGAGAGACGGACTGTAGCTTTTGGGATTTCCGTCGAACTCAAGCCCCGTGGTGGCATTGATAAGGTTGACTCTATTTGGCGCAATAAATTGAAAAGAATAATTTTTATTAATTTTAGCAGAATCGCCGACGATAATTTCTGCTTTCACCGAAGGGGCGCCTCTTTCATATCGTGTGGTATAAGTAAACCCGACTTCATAGGTATTGGCGGTGTTTATCGGAAGATCCGCCGGTTTAACATTAAATAGATAATTCGATTTTCCGTTTCCAATATGATAGACAGAATCGAGAGAAACTGGCGTTCTGCCGATTGCCTCTGAGTGCGGAATGACAACGGCTAAGTTCGGAACTCCCGGTACTTTTCCCAAACCGCATTCCAAGCTTGCAACTCCGCTGTCGCCTCGGTCGAACGAGGTAAGCGTATACCAATATTCAATTCCGTTTATTACCGTAGAATCCGTATAACTGTACTGCAGTCCTTTATCCAAACCGATATTGTTGATAATATCATATTCGCTGAGAAGTTTCCAATGAATTCCTTTATCAACGCTTCGGTATAAACGATAGCCTTCAAAATCATATTGTCCCGAATACGAATCTTTCGATTTTTCCGCTTTATCATCCCAAAAAAGCGTTACGCGATTATTTCCCGCTGCGCCGGTTAACGTAGGCGTGAGCGGAGGTTTTGCCGCTTCATAATTATTAAGAAAAACTTTTTTGGTTTCGTTGTAAGTTTTGTAAATATCCGCCGAATCATTTCCGGCAAGAATTGCCATGACGAAAGTTAATGTATCGTTGGGATTCAGCGTGTATGGTCCTGATCCGAAATTTGCAACCAAATCCATTCCAGCCGGCGGAATAGTTTTCGGATCATCGTAGTGCAGATTGGGGTTTGTGCCGAGATGAAAATATTTATTGCCATCAACGGAATTGTAGAGCGAAGCGGCACTGGACATTATTCCGTATTGAATGGTGTCTTGGTCTTTATCGTCGTTATACAAATTGTAGTGCATATCGGTTAGGCCAAGTTCTACGCCGTTTACCTTCGGAGTTTGAAATAATGCCATACCAAAATATCCGGTTTTCCCGTCGGGCCATTCGGAGGTAACGCCGTCATCATAGAAATACACAAAATTCTTCGTCTTGTCGAAACCAAGTTTGTCATCGGCGTATTCAGGATCGCCTCCGCTGACATTACCGACATCAATATCGGCGTAAATTCCAAAATAGACGTTAGAGAGCGCGGTGTTTCGTGTTGAGATAATCTTAAAGGTATAGAAAATACAATTTTGAATACTTTTTAAGCCGTAGGCATAACCGATTTGATGAATTTGAATTCCCAGTTTTCCAAGCTGATTATTTGCATCATCATACACGCAATAACTATCTTGGTCGGAAACGAAAATCGGATTTCCGTTTGCATCTTTAACAG
>JACFMZ010000071.1:0-8366 GCA_019455105.1 Bacteroidota bacterium
CCCACTAATTCCGCACCGGTTGCGTTTGGTGTTTTATCGGCGCGAATAAGAAGATTGTCATCTTCCCCATCAATGTATCGGGCAAAATCGAGATTCCGCGTTCCCAACACTTCGCGGGAAAATTTTGCAAGAAGATAATTATCTTCATTCGTTGCATAGGGACTTCCTAACACTGCAACTTCCGAACGATTGAAAGATTTTAATTCCGAAGCTACCTTTGCCAAAGCTTCGTCCCAGCCGACTTCAACAAACTGTCCGTCTTTACGAATCATCGGCGCTTTAATTCTGTTTTCTGCATTCACATATTTCCACGAATCAACTCTGCCGTAATCGCACATCCACGCGCTGTTTACATTATCATTAGTGCGCGGATGAACGCGTAAAATTTCGTTGTTCCGCACGCCGATTTCTATATTGCAGCCTCGTGCGCATCCGGTACAGATGGAATTCGTAAATGACATTTCCCACACTCGGGATTTAAATCGGAAATCCTTATTCGTCAGCGCACCGACCGGACAGATATCAACAACGTTCATTGAGTACGGATTATCAAGTTCTTTTCCCGGGAAGGTTGTTAATTCTACGTGATCACCTCGCTTCATAAACTGCAGTTGATGTTCTCCGACAATCTCATCGCAAAACCGAATGCATCGCGAACACATAATACACCGTTCAACATCCAGCATAACGCGCGGACCAACTTCAACGCGCTTCGGTTTGTGTACTTTGCTTTCAAAAAATCTGCTGAATCCTTCGCTGTATTTGTAGGAATAATCTTGAAGTTTACATTCCCCCGCTTCATCACAAATGGGGCAATCGAGCGGATGATTGATAAGAATAAATTCCATTACTGCTTCGCGGGCATTGATAACGCGCGGATTTGTTGTATGCACAACCATTCCCTCCGCAACTTGCGTCATGCAGGCAATAACAAGCTTCGGCATTTTTTCTACTTCTACCAAGCAGACTCTGCAGTTACCCGCTTGAGAAAGTTTTGGATGCCAGCAAAAATGCGGAATATGAATTTCATTATCCCGCGCGGCTTCCATAATTGTTTTCTTATTGTCTACTTCTAATTCTTTTCCGTTGATGGAAACTTTTACATTCGGCATAGGCGTCAATTAAATTTGTAAGGTGATAATATAATCTAACCACAATGTATGGAAAAAAGTTCAATGAAAAAAGAGGTAATTGCTATAAACAGCAAGTTCGCATTGATGTTCCGAGATAATTTTTGTATGAACATTTCATTACGGGTGAAGCTGCGGAAAAATTTTTATCCGGTTTTTTCTTGTCGAGAAAATAGTTCAACACATCTTTTTATTTAAAAAAAAATAATGCCCGAGTGTTTCATCGGGCATTCAAGAAAGTTATTTTTTTATTAGCGTAAAATTGTATCAACCGGTGTGTATTTCATGTTAAATGCGTCGGCGACGCCTTTGTACGTAATTAATCCGTCAACCATGTTGAGACCGAATTTTAATTCCTTATTCAGTTGAATAGCTTTTTCCCAACCTTTATTGGCAATTTCAACGGCATAGGGAAGCGTTGCATTGGTTAACGCAATGGTCGAAGTAAACGGAACGGCACCCGGCATATTTGCCACGCAATAATGAATAACGCCGTCAATAACAAAAGTCGGGTTTTCGTGAGTGGTCGGTTTTGTTGTTTCAATACAACCGCCTTGATCAACGGCAACGTCAACAATAACCGAACCTGGTTTCATGGTCTTCAGCATTTCTTTGCGAATAAGTTTCGGTGCTTTGGCGCCGGGGATAAGTACCGCGCCGATGACCAGATCCGCCGTTTGAATTTGTTTGCGAATGTTATAAGTATTGCTCATCATCGTAACAACATTTTTCGGCATAATATCATCAAGCTGGCGCAGACGGTACAGGTTATTATCCATAATAATCACTTTTGCCCCGAAGCCTGCTGCAATTTTTGCGGCATTGGTTCCGACAATTCCGCCGCCGATAACCACAACGGTCGCCGGTTCAACACCGGGAACGCCGCCGAGTAAAATTCCTCTTCCTCCCATTGTGCGCTCAAGATATTTTGCTCCTTCCTGCGGCGCCATTCTTCCGGCAACTTCACTCATCGGAATTAACAGCGGAAGAGAATTATCTTCTTTCTGCACCGTTTCATATGCAATACAAACCGCCTGAGCTTTCATCATGGCAACGGTTAATTCCTTGCTTGCCGCAAAATGAAAATATGTGAACACAATCTGATCCCGATGAACCAAATTATATTCCTGCTTAATCGGTTCTTTCACTTTAATAATCATATCGGCTTTGTGGTACACTTCTTTGGCATTCTTGGCTATTTTTGCGCCTGCCGCAAGATACGCCGCATCATCAAAACCGCTGCCGAGTCCTGCTTTGGTTTCCACAATAACGGTATGTCCGAAGGCGCGCAGAGATTCTACGCCGCCGGGAACAAGTCCGACACGATTTTCATTTGTTTTTATTTCTTTTGGAACTCCAATAATCATAATATCATCTCACTGGTTTAGGTTAGTTGGTTAGTTTGAATTCTGCGGTGAAAGTATAACCGTGGTAAATTGTTCTTTTCCGAACAATACCTTTGCAACATGCTGAATATCATCCGGCGTAACCTGATCGATATTTTTTGCAATCGTATCGAGCGGCGTACAATTTCCAAAGTATAATTCACCGGAACCGAGCCGCATCATTCTGTTCGATGTGCTTTCAAGACTGAGAAGCATATTCCCTTTCAGCTGCGCCTTGGTTCGCTGTAATTCTGATTTTGAAATTAATTTTGTCTGCAGCTTCCGTAATTCATTATAGGCAAGATCAAGAGATTGCTGCACGTGTTCTTTATCTGTTCCAATATATAATCCGAATAAACCGGAATCTTTCATTAACGATAAATACGAATACGTGCTGTACGCTAAACCGTGCCGCTCCCGTATCTGCTGAAATAAACGCGAACTCATTCCGTCTCCCAGCAAGGTATTCATCACCAGAGCGGGATAACGATACCGGCTGTTCACGCTAAATGCCAGCGTTCCCGTGCAGATATGTGCCTGTTGAATTGGTTTTAGATATTCGTGAAAATATTTTTTCGGCAAAGATATTTTTTCTTTGAACGAAATATCATCCGTTCTTCTTTTCGAATGAAAATATTTTTCTACAAGATTCACCACTGCCGTATGAGAAATATTTCCCGCCGCCGCAACAACAATTTTGTGGGGAACGTACCATTTTGCGGCATACTCTTTTAACTGCTTTTGCGTAAACGAGGAAACATTTTTACTCGTTCCTATTACCGGCAGGCCGAGTGAGTGCTGTCCGAAAAGATGTTTCTCAAAATATTCATGAACTTGGTCATCGGGATCGTCTTCCGCCGTTTTTATTTCCTCCATGACAACCGATTTTTCTTTCACCATTTCTTTTTCTCGAAATTCCGGATACTGCACAAGATCGGAAAGAACATCAACGGCTTTTTCTGCATACTCATCCAATACACGGGCATAAAAACAAGTGTGCTCTTTTGTGGTAAACGCATTCATGTAGCCGCCCACAGATTCTAAACTTTGAGCAATTGTTTTTATCGATTTATGCTTTGTTCCTTTGAAAACCATATGTTCAATAAAATGTGAAATACCGTTATTTTCCGGATGTTCATTTTTTGAGCCGGTGTCAATCCACACGCCGATAGAGACGGATTTTACGAACGGAATTTCTTCGCTCAGAACGCGAATGCCATTCGGAAGAATCGTTTTTTTATACGAAGAGGAAATATCCTTTTGTAGTTGAATGAGTTTGTTTCGGTAAGCCATTATGCACAATAAATTTCTATAATCATTTTCTTTTGAAGATAGATGAAATTTCATCCTAAGTCAATGAATAACAGGCAGCCCTTTTAACAGAGTTTCAATTTTCACCACCACCATATCAATTCCTACAAGATTTTCACTTCCTCGCGGAATAATAATATCGGCGTAGCGTTTACTCGGCTCCACAAATTCCAAATGCATCGGTTTTACGGTGGAAATATACTGATTCATGACCGATTCTATTGACCTTCCCCGCTCTACAATATCCCGTTTCAGCCGGCGAAGAAGCCGTTCATCATCATCCGTATCAATAAAAATTTTTATATCAAACAAATCGCGCAGTTCTTTGGCGGCAAAAATTAAAATTCCTTCAACAATAATAATATCTTTAGGCTCAAGATGGCGCGTCTCCTTCATTCTGGAATGCGTGGCAAAATTATACAGAGGCTGCTCAACGGATTTTCTGTTTTTTAAATCTCGAATGTGTTTTATTAACAACTGAGTGTCTAAAGAATCAGGGTGGTCAAAATTAATCTGTTCGGGAGAGCTGTTGCCGTAGGCAGAAATATCTTTGTAATACGAATCGTGCTGAATAACAACAACTTCATCCTGTTTGTGAAGCCGTTCAAGAATTTTTTGAGTAACGCTGGTCTTTCCCGAACCGGTTCCGCCGGCGATGCCGATAACAAGCTGACGCATAACATTTCCTTTTTAAGTTTTTATGTATGAATATAGAAGGTAAAAAATGAAAAGCCAATAGCTACTTTGCCTATCTTTTATTATTTTTTATGTATGCTTGAAGAAATATTTCTCTCTCTACTTATTATTTCATTATTCGGAATGACGGCGTTACAATTTTTCATCTGGAAAGGATTAGCGTCGCTTCAATCTCCGCAGAATGAAAAACTCCATCAATTTAGCGTAATTATTGCTGCACGAAACGAAGAAGAACATATCGGCAGCTGCCTTCATTCATTGGTAACGCAGAATTATCCGAAAGAATTATTTGAAATCATCGTAGCTAACGATCGTTCAACTGACCGCACTGCAGAAATTATTTCGGAATTCTGTGCAGAGTTTTCTAATGTTAGAACAATTACTATTACGGGACTTCGTCCGGGATATTTTCCCAAAAAAAATGCTCTTACTTCAGCAATAGAAATTGCACGCAATGAAATTCTCGCTTTTACCGATGCAGATTGTATTGCTTCTCCGAATTGGTTGAAAACACTCTCTTCGTATTACGCTGAAGAGGTCGGCGTCGTTACGGGCAGATGTATAAATGATACGTCGAAGATTTCTTCTTTGTTTGGAAAATTATTTTATACGTACGAAAACTTAAAAGTCAGTCTTTCTACAGCGGCAGCGATCGGAATGCAGTCTGCATATACCGGCAAAGGAGGAAATTTTTCCTATCGCAAAATAGTGTATAATGAAGTCGGAGGATTTTCAGCAATTAATCGCTCCGTGAGCGGAGATGACGATCTGTTTATTCAATTAATCCAACAAAAAACCGACTGGAAAATTCAGTATATGAAAGAAGAAGGAAGCGAAACGGTTACCAACCCGCCACTGAAATTAAAAAATTTTATTAAGCAGCGCCGCCGGCATATTTCAGCTTCAAAATATTATGCACTGAAATTTAAAATCGTTTTTGGAATTTCGCATGCCTTTACTTTTCTTTCGCTCTTAGGACTTTTCATTATTCCGCTCTATGCGTTAATTGCTATTTTGATAAGAATAAACATTGACGCGGTAATACTTTTCCGGTATCCAGAGTTTATCAGGGCAAAATTAAAATGGACTGACATCTTTATCGGTGAACTGCTTCTACTTTTCTATACCGTTTGCATTGGTCCAATCGGGTTTACCAAATCAATTTCATGGAAAGAAGCATCGTGAAAGGAATAAAGATTTTCAGTAATTCAAAATTTCTCTTTGTAATAAAAATTTCTATAGCAGCAGGGTTACTATACGCACTTATTTCGTTCATTGATTTCCAAACAATTCTTTCGGCATTTCAAACAGCAGATTATAAATTTTTCACTGTCGGTATAGCACTGAGCGTCATTGTGTTTTACATGCAATTTCTTCGCTGGAGATTTTTGTTATCACTTATTTCAGTTAATGTGCCGAAACGGGAAATTGTTACTTCAATTCTTATCGGAATGGCAGCAGGTTTTGCCACACCGGCACAGTTGGGAGAAGTTGCCGGAAGACTCGCCTCTCATCAAGAATTACGAAAATCACATGTTGCTGGAATTTTTATTTTAGATAAAATATATATTTCAATCTTTACAATTCTTTTGGGAATTTTTGGTTTAACTTTTTTTACAGAAAGATTTCTACCGAACTTTTGGCATTCAGTGTACATTTATTTCTCTCTTATTTTATTTTTCATCATTCTCTTTATTGCCATTCGTCCGAACATTATCAAACCGCTGCAAAAAATTTTTCCGGCATTTATTCGGGAGCATCGCTTTTTTTCGGTCGTCGATATAATTAATTCGTCGTTTCATTCTTTTCAGGCATTAATTCTCTCTTTATTAACGGTGCTATGGTATGGAATGATTATCGCGCAATATTATTTTTTTATTCATGCATTTTCTTCAATATCTTTTTTTGATACGGCTGTAGGAGTCGGCTCCGTGTTTTTTATAAAAAATATTGTGCTGCCCATTTCCATCGGTGATATCGGCATACGAGAAACTGCCGCCGTTTATTTTTTCGGCAAATTCGGAATTGCTCCGGCCGTTGCCTTTAATTCGGCAATATTAACGTATATTGTGAACACCATTATTCCCGGAATTTTCGGTGCGCTATTAATTCTTAAACTCAAGATGAAAATACAATAAATGGAAACTGCCGTTTTGCTTACACAAATTATTCTTTTGGGCTTCACCGTAATTTACGGCTGTCAAATATTTTATTTTTATCGTGGAATAAAAAAAATAAAAAAAGGAAATAATTCTGCCTTCCATTCAATTGCGGTTTTAATTCCGGCTCGAAATGAAGAAGAAAATATCGCACATTGTATCACTGCCTTGTTGAATCAAGATTACGACTTTTCTCATTATTCAATTCATATCATTAACGATCATTCAACCGATAAGACGGTTGCAATTGTTGAAGAGTTAATTCAAAAAAATCCCGAGAGAATTTTTCTTCATCATGCACCGGAAAGAATTCAACAAATTTCACCGAAAATAAATGCCTTCCGAACTGCGTTGTCCGAAACCAAGAATGAAATTATTCTTACTACCGATGCAGACTGCGTTCCGGAAAAAAATTGGATTTCAACAATGAATTCATATTTTGAAGATAATGTCGGCGCTGTTGCAGGTTTTACCCATTTCCAAAAAAACAATACCGTCTCTCCAATTCTTTACGGCGTGCAATTTTTAGAATTTATTTCTTTTACGTCATGCGGTGCCGGTGCTTCAGGGAACGGACAGACGATTATCAGCAATGGAAGCAATATGGGATTTCAGCGAAAAGCATTCGACGAAGCCGGCGGTTATGATTCTTTTGCCCATCACAGCAACGGTGATGATTCATTGCTTGTTCAAAGAATCGAAGAAACAAAAAATTGGATGGTAAAATTTGTTGTTGAAAATACCGGTTTTGTTACGACAACTCCCGTTAATCGTTGGAAAGATTTTTTCAATCAGCGATTACGTTGGGGATCGCAGGCAAGAAATTATAATTTCTCTCGACTTCTTTTTATGGGAAGTATTTTTTTGTATTACATGCTGCTTGTTCTTTCGCTGCCGGTTCTTCTTATTGCGGGAAGTTTCAGCTGGTTAATATTTTTTACGGTTAAAATGTTTTTTGATTTTTCTTTTCTGTTCTTTGTTTTAAGAAAACTTCGCTTGCGCAATTTATTACAATATTTTTTTCCGGCCGCACTTATTCATATTCCGTCGGTGCTGTACGGCGTTCTCGGCAGCCTGTTTTTTAACTACACATGGAAAGAAAGAGTGCTTCGCCCTGTTAATACACAATCGGCACAAGGATGATTACGCATACGGGAAAATTCCATCAACTTCTCTTCCCTTCTATCGTGTGGAGAATGAATTCGGAAAAAATATTTTTAACGTTCGATGACGGTCCGCATCCTTCCATAACGCCGCAAATTTTAGAACTGCTGGCAAAGCATTCGGTCAACGCAACATTTTTCCTTTCGGGAAAAAATATCAGCGGCAATGAACAGCTTGTTGAACAAATGAATTCTGAAGGGCATTCAATCGGTATTCATGCATATTTTCACTCGAGAAAAATCGGCTTTTCACAATCGGCAACCATTCAAGAAATTCGGCAGACGGAAGCAGCAATTCATTCCATCGTTCCGGCTGTGCCGAAAATTTTTCGTCCGCCGTTCGGTTTTTTTACCTGGAAGACCATTGCTGCAGCAAAAAAAATTCACTACAAAATTATCATGTGGAGCTGTTTAACGGGAGATTTTCGTCCGTGGAGAAATGAAAAAATTATTAAAAATTCCCTTCACAGTTTACAGGCAGGAAGCATTTCATTGAGTCAGATGAAAACTGCCATCATGCTG
>JACFMZ010000071.1:8376-15586 GCA_019455105.1 Bacteroidota bacterium
TGTGTTTCATGACAACCACAAAACTGAACATAAAATTCTTCCGATTCTCAACGAAGTTATTCCCGCAATAAAGGATTTAGGCTTTTCTTTCGGAGTAATTAATGAGTGAATATAAAAAAAGAGTTCTTGTTGCTCCATTAGATTGGGGATTAGGGCATGCAACACGATGCATTCCAATCATTCAAGAATTTTTATTGCAGAATGCAGAAGTGATAATTGCCGGGTACGGCCGTTCACTGTATCTTTTAAAAAAAGAATTTCCTTCGCTTCAGTGTATTCATTTCGAAGGAGTGTCCGTCAATTATCCTTCCGACGGAAGTTTTGCCTGGACAATTATTAGACAATTATCGAAAATTTTAAAAAATTTTCGAAACGAACATAAATTATTGCAAAAGCTCATTAATGAAAATAACATTGAAATTGTAATCTCAGACAGCCGACACGGTCTTTTTTCAAAAAATATTCCTTCCATTTTTCTGCTCAGCCAAGTTCGGATTTTACTTCCGTCGTCCTTAAAAATTTTTGAGCCGTTTGTTGCGTGGATGAATAAGCAATACATGAAAAAATACAGCGAATGTTGGATTCCTGATTATTCTTCGGAAAGAAACCTTGCCGGCAGGTTAACCCATAATATTTCTTTGCCGAAAAATACTTTTTATATCGGACCGCTTTCAAGGATGAAGAAAAATGAAATACAGGAAAAAGATATTGATGTGCTTGCCGTTCTCTCCGGTCCCGAGCCGCAGCGAACGATTTTTGAAGAGATACTTTTTGAGCAGATGAAAGCAACGACATTGCGATGCGTTATTGTACGAGGGAAAACAGAAGAGGCTGTTACCACAAAATTTAATAATGTTACTTTTTATTCTTCTATGGCTACCGAACAATTGCAGGAAATCATTTCCCGCTCAAAATATGTTTTTTCACGTTCCGGCTACAGCACAGTAATGGATTTCGCCGCGATGAGTATTTCAGCTATCTTTATTCCAACTCCAGAACAAACGGAACAAGAATATTTAGCCGCAATCTTGAAAAAACAAAAAATCTGTTATTCTGAAATACAAAAAGATTTATCTTTACTGCGCGCAATTGAACAGTCTAAATCTTATTCCGGATTTACAAATTTTCCAAATACGAGGGAAGAATTAAAAAAACGAATCCATGCACTTCTAAACACCGGTAACTCATAATGATTATACCACCAATTTTTTCATACGCTGAAATTCATTACCGGTTCAAATATTTTTTCAGTTTTCTAAAAACCAAAGAGCCGGAAATTCTTTTTGATGCACCGTATCGCATTGAGCCGGACAGCGATCTTCCTCTTCTTTTTTTAATAAAAGATGCCGACCTCTTTCCGGTGCAAATTCGTTCGGTAAAAATCACCATCAGTAATTCTGTTTCTGCTCTGCATCACATCGAACATTTTTTCAATCCCGCGCTGATTATTAATACACATTATTGGCAGGATTTTTTTCCCATTCCGTTTACGGCTGAAATAGAAAATTATTTCGGAATGCTGTTCATAGATGTTGAATGTGAATATTTCGTAAACGGAAGAATAAAAAAATGTAAAAATAATAATTATCGCACTGCTACGAAAAATCCGCTTCGAGTTTACCGATCAAAAAATCATCTTCCCTCTTTTACGGGATGGATTCACGGCGAGATACATTCTCATTCGCATTATACGGAAGACCAGGTGGAATTCGGCGTGCCGATTACCGCCGCAAAAAAACTCTCTTCAGCACTGGGATTAAAATATTTCTGCGTTACTGATCATTCTTACGATTTAGATGATTCTCTGAATTCTTATTTGAAGAACGATGCGGAACTGCCGAAGTGGAAATTATTTCAAGAAGAAGTCGAACGGGAAAATAATACTCAACAAGAACCTACCGTCGTTCGCGGCGAAGAAGTTTCGGCAAGAAATTCGCATGGGAAAAATGTTCATTTTCTTCTCTACGGATCAAAAAAATATTTCCCCGGCTCCGGAGACAGCGCGGA
This sequence comes from Bacteroidota bacterium, assembly GCA_019455105.1. GTDB lineage: Bacteria > Bacteroidota > Ignavibacteria > UBA10030 > UBA8401 > JACFMZ01. The sequence goes on from JACFMZ010000071.1 coordinate 10,384, forward strand.
AAAATGGTTTCGCACGACTTCCGAACTTTCCATTTCCGATATTATTAAAAATTCAGATCCGGAGACGGTTCTCTATGCCGGCCATCCAACGGAACAGGTTCCTTTTCTCCAAAAAATATTTCTCGGAAGGGATGAATGGCATCTTGCTGATATGTCTCTGCAAGGACTTCACGGAATACAAATTTTGAACGGCGAAATGAATTCTACTTTTTCGTCCGGCTTTTCAATATGGAAGTCGCTTCTTTTGCAGGGAAAGAAATTATTTCTGGCCGCCGGAAATGATGCGCACGGAAACTTCAACCGGTATATTCAACTCGGCATTCCCTTTTTGTTCATTCATGAAAAAGAAACTCAGATTTTCGGCAGAATGAAAACGGTTGTTCATGTAAAACAAAATTCGGAAAATGAAATTCTGCAAGCGCTTCGTTTCGGGAAATCCATTATTACCAACGGACCGGTTGTTCTTCATGAAATTGAAAACAAATACCAACAGTCTGCCGAAATGGGCGGCATGTTGGAAGGGAAATTGATTATTGTTAAACTCCGCGGAATTTCTTCGGAAGAGTTCGGAGAATTTTCTTCTTTGAAAATTATTAAAGGCGTCATTGAACAAACTGAAACCGTACTCGCAGAAATTACTGACTTTGCTTCGCCGTATGAATTTCATTTTATTACGGAATGGCAGCCGATAGAAAGTTTTTCGTATATTAGAATTGAAGCATCAACAATAAACGGAAAAGGGAAAGATGCTGAAGGTTTTTGTTACACGAACCCAATCTGGATTTTACCTGAATGAAGAAACTTATTTTTGCTCTTATGAGCAGTTTTTTACTGCTTCACGCCGAAGAAACAGGACTTAATTTTTATAGCGGACCGTTACTTTTTAAACCCCTTGTTGCCAATACGTTCGAACCCCGTATGGGATTAATCTGGCATCTTTCTGGAAATAAACTCCGACTGGATATCGGTAATTCTGTGGATCTTCTTCAATATCAATTCGCGAAAAACTCCCGCCGGCTGACCATCGGCTCCGATTTTTTTACCTATACATTTCTTCGAGGAGAAACAAATTTTCATTTTCCCGTTGATGCTGTTGATTATCTGTTCGGCTTTAATGTGAATTATAAAGATACACTTGATCATGGAATTTTCAGCACTCGTTTACGGCTGAGTCATATCAGCGCGCATTTTGTGGACGGACATTATGAAAACTTTACACACCTGTGGAAAGATAACCGTTTGCCTCATGTGTACAGCAGAGAATTTTTTGATCTCGTCGCTGCATATGAACCGGGTTCGCTTATCCGACTTTATCTCGGCGGAATTTATATCTGGCATATTGATCCGACTTCTCTCTCACAGTTTGCGACGTATCTTGGAGGAGAGCTGCAGTATGAATTGTCATCCGTTGTCAATCCGTATTGTTCATATCAAATAACATTTTCCGGAATAAGACCGAGGCACGAATTACAAACAGGCTTAAAAATCGGAAGATGGAATGGACGCGGATTGAATCTATTTTTTTTATTTTATGCAGGCAACAGTATTCATGGTGAATATTATGATATGAAAGATAATTATTCCGGAATTGGTTTTGTCATAGATTTTTAGGAAGGTTGTCATTCCGAATCCGGCGCATTTTGCCGGTGAGGAATCTGACAGTTGATTATTAATTATGTTTTGAGATTTCTCATCCCTTCTCTACGAGTCCCGAAGGGATGCCTTCGGCACCAGTAGGCGGGATTCGGAATGATAGAGAAAATAAATTTTAATATTTTGCCACACTAATGAAAAAGATAATTCTTCACTCTTCACTTTTTATAATTACATTTTTCACCACAACAATAGCCGGCGTAACCTGGCTGAACATTGATGCCTTTCAGTTGGAAAATTTTTCATATGGACTTCCGTATGCGGTTTCGCTTCTTTTTATTTTAACGGCACACGAATTCGGTCATTATTTTGCGGCACGGTATCACGGAGTCGCTGCAACGCTTCCCTATTATATTCCGTTTCCGCCTGTTCCTTCTTTTTTGAACTTCGGTACGTTCGGCGCTGTCATTCGAACGAAATCTCCTATTCCGAATAAAAAAGTTATGTTCGATATCGGTGTAGCAGGACCAATCGCAGGTTTTGCGGCTACGTTAATCGTTTTGATTTACGGTTTCACTCATCTTCCGGGAAAAGAATTTATTCTGCATATTCATCCGGAATATTTTTCTCCGTATAAAGAAACAGGATTGGCATTAGGATTCGGCGAGCCGTTGTTATACAAAATACTTTCCTTTACGTTAACGAACCCGATGAATGAATTTGTTCCGCCGATGAGTGAAATGTATCATTATCCGTATCTCCTTGCCGGCTGGTTCGGATTATTTGTTACGGCAATGAATTTAATTCCAATCGGACAGTTAGACGGCGGACATTTATCATATACAATGTTCGGCGAAAAGCATAAACTGCTTTCACGATTTGTTTTTACTTTACTCATCGCTATGGGAATAGCGGGCGGCCTCGAAAATTTTAATATCAATCTCGGTTTCGGATGGTTCGGCTGGCTCTTTTGGGCATTGGCGCTTTATTTTATTGTGAAGCTTGATCATCCTCCCGTTGAAGAAGAATCGGAGTTAAGCGAAGGAAGAAAAGCCGTCGGCTGGATGACCTTTATTATTTTTTTACTTTCATTTGTTCCTACACCGTTTTCTTTTTCTCTATAAGCAGCAATTCTTCATTGATTTTCTGAAGTTTTTTCTTTACAATATCACAGAATAAAAACAACAGGAACGGTCTGCCATAGCTTAGTTTGTTACTTTTTTATTTTTACTTTTTCAAACTACATTATTGCAGACTGTTATTCATAACCGAGGTGAACAGTCCTCGGTTTTTTTTTATGAAAAAACTTTTTTTAACATTTCTATTATCGCTTCTGTTTTTTACCGGATGCCAGCTTCCGAATGATAAAGTGATTGATTCACCGGCGCCGCCGGTTGTTGAACAACTATCAATTTCTCCTTCTCAAATTTCTGTTGATAGAATTTCCCCTTCATATAACCCAGAAGATATTGTGGATACAACCATTGTTGTTTCCGTTTTAGTTTCTCACACAAATTCTGCAATACAAAACATTGTCTTTGAAGTTGTATCAGCGGAAGGCGTTCTGCTTTCTCCAAAAACTGCGCTGAATGATTCCGGGACGATTCCCGATAACACGGCGAATGACGGAACCTACACAGGAAAAGTTTCAATTAAATTCAAAAAGAAAAATCTCGGTAATTATACTGTTCGTGTTATTATTAACGATACAGAAGGACATGTTATTACCGCGCTTCACGCCTTCAGCGTTGTAAATCCTTTTGTAAAAGTGCCGCAGGTGCTATCCGTAAATATTCCCGACACGACAAAAATTCCGGATGGTAATGATTCCGTTATCGTTCAACTCTCCGCAAAAGTTACGGATGCACAGGGAATATCAGACATAAAATCTGTTACGGCTGTTGTAACCAGTAAAAGCGGCGATAAACAATTTTCAGTTTCGCTTTATGATGACGGCGGAACAACCATTGTTCCTCCTTTTCATCTTACCAGCGGCGATGCGGTTCAAGGCGACAGTATTTTTTCCTGCAAAATAATTTTTAGAAAAAAAGATATTGATGATTATCTTGTTCGCATTTCTGCAGTTGATAGTTCAGAATCTTCCGGCAATACGTTAAGCAAAACAATTTCTATCAGAAATCAGACGAACGGAAAACCTGTTATCATTTCTGTGGTGCTGCCGGATACGGTTGTCGTTCCTTCCGGTTTAGATACGGCATTCGTGAAGATTTCCGTTTTGGTTACCGATCCGCAGGGATTGGATGATATTCGCAATGTAACGTTCGGTTCCTACCGTGCGGATAATTCCTATGTCGGCTCGTATGAATTATTTGATGACGGCGGCGCCGTGTTACGAATTATTTATTCGGGCTATCAAGCGTACAGCGGCGACTTGACCTCCGATGACGGAATATATACCATTACCATTCCCATCACCAGCAGTTCTGTTCGTGCAACATACAGAGATTTTAAATTCCAAGCACAGGATCGCGCCGGAGAAATTTCTTCCGTTGTTACAAAAAGGATTTATCTCCAATGAAAAAATTTACCGCAGCATTTTTTCTTTTCATTACAGCGTTTCCAATATTTGCGCAGCCGCGGACTCCGCTCTTTTATAAACTCTCGACTACAGAAACAGCCGCTTCATCGATTCCATCTAATTCAATTACTGATATTGTTGTTTCGGGTGATACTATCTGGCTCGGCACCGGAAGAGGGCTCAGCCGTTCCGTTGACGGCGGAAAGAATTGGAAAAATTATTTTCATACGGCAGAATTCGGCAACGATGATATTTCGGCAATTGCTGTGCACAACAAAGAAGTCTGGGTTGCAACGGCACACACCGTAAAAGCCAACGACCAATCGCTTCCGGAAGGGACAGGAATTCACTTTTCTTCCGACGGCGGCAAGACATGGAAAAAATTTCCCCAGCCTGTTGACACATACAATGTTGATACAATTTTTTGGAATTCAAAAAGTAGAATACGCGTGTTAGGAATAACTACTGCCATTACCAATATTACGTACGATATTGCTGTAACAAACAGCGATGTATGGATTTGCTCCTACGCCGGAATGGCGCGGCGATATTCAAAAACTGATTCTACTTGGCATGTCGTTGTTTTGCCGCCGGATAATCTAAATTCCATCGGTCCTGACGATTCATTAATATTCGATCTCTCCCCTTCCGGTGGAGCGCTGGGATTGCAAAACAATTTAAACCACCGCGCATTTTCTGTTTTTGCAGAAAATGATTCGGTCATCTGGATAGGAACTGCCGGCGGCATTAATAAAACAACCGATCATGGAAAATCATGGACGAAATTCAGCAAACAGAATCAGACAAATCCTATTTCAGGAAATTTTGTAGTCGCTATCGGTAAGCTGCAGACGGATGAAAAAAATATTATCTGGGCGGCAACAGTAAATGCCGCCGATGTTACCGAAGAACGGGGCATTTCTCTTTCGGAAGACGGCGGATTCAGTTGGAAACAAACACTGCTTGGAGAATTTGTTCACAATCTCGGTTTCAAAAAATCCATTGCTTATGCAGTAAGCGATAATGGAATTTTTCGTTCGGCTGATTTTGGAAATTCGTGGACACAGGCAG
>JACFMZ010000072.1 GCA_019455105.1 Bacteroidota bacterium
TTGGCAAGAGTCCGCGCCTGCTGGTTGGTAAAAACTCCGAACGATCCGCGGTCAAGATGATATTTAATTGTATCGGATTTAAATCGAACAGCTTTTCCGTTTTGCGTGTACAACGGACCGCCGGCAAACACAGAAGAAGAAACAAGAATTATTATAAGTACGAGAGAGAATAAGGTAGAAGTTTTCATACATTTACTTTTTCAAAATGGTGACAAGTGAACGAATTGTTTGTGAAAAATCATCCAGAGAAATTTCTTCGTTCGGCGAAGAAATCCACGCTGCTTTTGCCAATGCGGATTTATGCTGAAGGTTGGCAAAGAGCTGCGAATTGTTGAACGAGCTTTTTACGAAAGCAGTCTTCTTTTGTGAATCCGTTACCACAGAAAATGTTCCCTGACCCATGCCGACAGGACTGGAAAACCCGATAGGGCTGGGAGCGTAAAATGCCGAAATCACTTCTTCGCCGATGGAGTAGCGGGGCATTTCGGAAAGTTTTACATTCCGCTTTTGTGATTTTCCGCCGAGCATTTTTATGGTAATGCTGTTTTGGCTGCATCCGTAAAAATTTTCTTTTACCGCAAAGGTGACGAACGTTGCGGGAATGTTTGTTTCGGAATCAACAACGGATTCAACGTGCGTTACGGTTCCGTGAAAAATAATTGCCGCATTACCAATAATGCGCTCAAGATTCATGCGGACAGTTCTCTGTGAAAAAAGAGACTGTGCGCTGAACAGGAGAAGAATAAACAGAAAAAGAGAAATGGGTTTTCTCATAATAGTAGCTCCAGCAAGTAAGGTGAATACATTGATAAAAAGAGTTGAACACTGATAAGAAAAAAGCGCATTCCGCGCCTTTACCAAATCATAATTGTGAATACAATATAAAATCTTCGCTGCGCTGGTGCAAGAGAATTAATAAAATGGCGAAAAACAAAAAAGATATACTGTTGAATAGAAGGAATTCTCCTTATTATTAATTTACATAATTTATAAGTCTTGCTTTTATCCGAAAATATTTTTAAAAAGTAACTGCATTGCGAAAGGGTACATAAATGAAGAAACACATTCTTGTCGCCGCAGTTGGAATGTCGCCTCAAGTTGTTACAGAGACCATCTTTACTCTGGCTAAGCGGGGAATCGTTATTCATGAAGTTTATGTTCTTACTACCTCTCAATCCCCCGTCGAAAATTTTCTAAAAGAAAACCTGCCCGTGTTAGCACAATATCTTAACATTAAGAAACCGAAATTTTCAAAACCAAATATTCGTATCTATGAAGAACCGGAACAGATGCTTTCAGACGATATTAATTCACGAACGAGAAGTTCAGAATTTACAAACTTAGCCTGCGTATTGCTGAAAGAGTTAACTTCAAAAAAAGAAAATGTTATACACTGTTCCATTGCCGGAGGCAGAAAAACAATGAGTGTCGCTATGGCTGTCGGGATGATGCTGTTCGGAAGAAAACAGGACACGCTTTCTCATATTATTGCTTCAAAACAGTTCGAAACATCAAGAAGAGCATTTCCTAAGGCAGAGGAAGAAGATCAGGTAATTTTATTTGACGTCCCATATATACGATTACATACATTAATTTCACGGATTGCTATTGATAAAGTAAAAAATTTCAGCGAATTGGTTGAATTGGCGCAGAAGGTGTTAGATCAAAGATCACAGAAAGCTTTCCTTCAACTTCACGAAAAAGAGCTACCGTTGAGAATTGAAACAAGCATTATTAAGCTTCAGCCGATGCAGTTTGCCTTTTATAGTTTTATCAAAGACGAAAAAGAGATTAGTGTTAATAAATCCGAAGAAAACACCAAAAAATTTTATAACCGCTATCAGCGCTTCACGTCTCGAAGGTCTGATACTTCCACACCCAAGATCGGCGTAGAGACTTTTCGAAAGTTGAGAAGTGAAATAAATAAAGAAATTGAAAAAACAATGAAGGATTCGGCGAATCTTGAAAAATATCTTATTAAAAGTACAAAAGAAGGGATGAACGTTAAATATTCTATTCCATACTTTAACAAATAAGAATATTCTGAGAATATTCTTATCCGTGCAATTTTACAACAAGAGAATTATGTTTGAATAGTTTTAATGAACAGCGAAAGGTAAAATAATGTTAGAACAAAATGATGCGATCTATCTTGGCGCCTTACTGCACGATATTGGAAAAATTGCCTGGAGAGCTCAAGAATTAAAAGCCGGTGATACCCATGAAAAATTAGGAGAAGAATTTATCCGCGAACATTTAGGAAAGTGCAAAGCGGTTGAGGGGAGCGTCGAGACAATTCTAAAAGCGGCAAATCGGGAAACGGGAGCAATATGGTATGCGGATATAATTGCCGCCAGCGAGAGGGAACAACAGGCATCGCATGCAACACGCAGACCGCTGCTCTCCATTTTTAATCGAGTCTCCATCGGGAAGGCGGAGCGCCCGCGTCAAACAGGCTATATTCTTCCGGAAAAAGAGGGTAAAGAAATTCAATTTCCAACGCTTCTTAATGAAAATGAAAAAGTGGAGGATTGGAAACCGGATTCTGCCGATATGATTGCAAAGCATAAACAATTATGGGATGAATTTCTCTCCGACCTAAAGAAGCTGAGACACATAGAAGACCGGGTTGTTTTTATTAAAAGTTTTCAATCATTACTGGAATATTATACCACGGCGGTATGTTCTGCAGGATATAAATCTAATCCGGATATTTCGCTGTATGATCACTCCCGCATTACGGCGGCTCTTTCTCTTTGTAAGGAGCTGGGAAATATTTTAATTATTAAAGGAGATATTTCCGGTATTCAAAATTTTATTTACAGCGGTATTCGGGATGTAAAGAGTCCGGCAAAACAACTCCGGGGAAGGTCATTTTTTATTAGCCTGCTGACGGATACTATTGCCGATTATTGCCTTGAAGAACTTCATCTTTATCCATCACATCTTTTTTTTAATGCCGGCGGACATTTTCAAATTATTGCCCCGTCGGAAACAGCAATTAAAGATAAGCTTTGTGATATTGAAAAAACAATTAATCGCTATCTCTTTAAGAAATTCGCCGGGAAGCTTAATGTTGTTATTGCAATGGTTGAAAAATCATCAAAGGAGCTGCTTTCACACTATGACGAAGTCATCTATCATCTTAACGAAGAACTGGCGGCGCAAAAAAAGAAAAAACTTTGGAGCGTTCTGGAAGAAATTACGGCAGAACCGATTAGCCCGGTAAACTCTCAGGAAGAGATTATTAAAAAAATCGGCGAGCAGCTTCCAAAAGCAACGCATCTTATTGAAGTACACGCTTCTGCGGATATTGATTATGAACCGAAAGTGTCATTCAAAGAATTTTCCAGAACATGGATTTTTGTAAACGACGATGATTTATATAAAAAGGATGCCTTGGGAAGGTTGAAAAATCAATCAATTAAAAATGCAATAGTGTACAGCATTAAAGATTATGACTTTTTAAAGTATTCCGACCGTTCAGGAGGGTTAGATTTTCCTGTTGGATTTAGCTATAAAAGACTTGGATTATCAATTCCGATGAAAAAAAACGAGCAAGCACCAATGGAATTTTCTGACTTGGCAGAGTACGACTCTAAACAGGAGCAGAACAACTCTACACAAGAGCAGCATAACTCTAAAAAGGATGAGAAAAAATCTAAACCATATCCTCTGCTCGGAATCGTCCGAATGGATGTTGATTCTCTCGGTGCATTATTTGCCGTCGGGCTGCGGGAAAAAGAAGAGAAAGAAAAGTCATTTACCATATCCCGCCACGCCGCGTTATCCAGAGAATTAACAAAGTTTTTTACCGTTCATATTAACAAGCTGGCAGAAGAGCATACAATTTATCTTGTCTATTCCGGCGGAGATGATGTGTTTGCCGTCGGGTCTTGGATTGACGTAATACGATTTTCACAAAAAGTGAGAGAAGATTTTCAAAAATTTGTGTGTAACAATAAGAATCTTACCATCTCCGCCGGAATTGTTTTTACGAAAGAAAACTTTCCTATTTCTGTTTCTGCTTTGTGGGCAGGAGAGCAGGAAGAAAAAGCAAAAAAATTCCGCGATTCAAAAGATTGTGTTTCCATTTTTTACAGGGAACTGCCGTGGAACAATCTTACGGATCTTCTAAAGTGGGGAGAAGAATTATTGAAGGTTGTTGGTAATGAGGAAAATACAAATAACGATGATACCCTCCCCCGCTCATTTATACATCAACTATTAACAAAAACAAAAGAATGCTTTGATGAAGAAACAGGGAAACCCAAGCCGCGGCAGATTCAACGTTTGAATGCGTGGCTGCATTATTCCTTTGCCCGGCGGAAGGTAAATTACGCCGAATTACAAACGCCGACATTAGGGATAAAAACAAAGTTTGCACAATATATTTTAGAAAACGATACATCGGATACGAAGAATATTTACAAAAATTTTATTATTCCCGCATCCTATGTATTGCTGAAAACCAGAAAACTTTAATCACTAAAAGAAAGGATATTGCTATGGAAATACCGGATTTTGGAAAGATAACTCCAGAAGAGCTTAACCAGCTGGCAAATGAGAAAGGAAAGGCATTCAATAATTCACGAGACAGAAATAAGAGATCGAATAATGTATCATCCAGTCAGCTTCGGAATTTTTTCAGTGCTGTAAGTTCGATAAAACAAATGTCTAAAGCTAAAAAAGGTGAAGAGATACTCAAACGGGAATTGATCTTATTAAAACCAAAATTAGCGTACGCTGCCGGAAGAGATAAGAACAATATCAAAGAGTATTCCCTTTTTATGATTGATGTCATTGATAAAACGGTAAGCTCAGGAAACTTTCACGCCGCCATAGAGAATTTTTTTGCTTTTATGGAAGCTGTTATTGCGTACCATAAATTCTACAGTGATAAAGATTAATTCATCATATTAAGAAGGAGAAAAATTATGTCAGAAGAATATGCAAGATTTATCGGAAATATTATTTTGAAAGGAAAAATTGAGTGTCTTACCGGTATGCACATCGGCGGCTCGAAGGATAAATTAGAAATCGGCGGCGTTGATTCTCCGGTTATCCGCGACCCGAATAGAAATCTTCCGTATATTCCCGCTTCATCGTTAAAGGGAAAAATGCGCTCAGCGCTGGAATTTTCTTTAGGAAAAATTTTGCCGAACAAAAAGGGAGAATCTTCAGGTTGCAATTGTTTACAGCCGGATTGTCCTGTTTGCCGGGTATTCGGAAGCTCCGCAAAAGATCGAAAAACCGGTCCCACGCGGCTCCTTATCCGCGATGCCTATCCTGACGAAGAAACGATTGAAATGTGGGAAAATTTAGACTCGGAATTGATGTACACCGAATACAAATCGGAGAACTCTATTGATCGGTTAACCTCCGCAGCGAATCCCCGCTTTATTGAGCGAGTTGTCAAGGGATCGAAATTTGACGTGGAGCTGGTTTACGGCGTTTATAAAATTGATACGGTTGACGATACGCTCTTTTTTAAAAACGTTATTGAAGCATTAAAGTTATTAGAACATTCCGCATTAGGCGGAAGCGGATCCCGCGGCTACGGGCAGATTGCTTTTAAATTTGCCGAACCGTTTGTGGTAAACAGAGTTGATTATGTTGAAGGAACACAAACATTTAAAGATTCTTCCAAGCCGAATTCTGATCCGTATTTTCAAAATCGGTTTGTAAAACGGCTCTCGGAATTTGACGAACACTATATTTCATCCGTCATCGGCAAGTTACAGAAAGCGAGTTGAATATGATTGCTGTGTATCTCACTCCTCACTCAGGATTTATTACGCCGCTGCGCTCGGATACCTTGTGGGGCTTACTGCTGGTTGGTATTCGCACGTTATATTCTGAAGAAAAAGTAAACAGCATTATCACCAGTATTGAAAAAAGAGAACCGCCGTTTCTTATTTCTTCGGCATTTCCATTCTATAACAATAAAAAAGAAAAAGAACATTTCCTGCCGAAACCGTTTCTGGCAATGAAGAATACTTCTTTCGACAGAGTGCTAAACGATAACGATCGAAAAGATGCCGCGATATTAATGAACAAGTATAAACAGTATAAAAAATTAACGTATGTTTCACGGAGAGTGTTTGAACAGTTTATCAACGGCAGATTATCGGAAGCGGAATATGTCAGCCAATTTTCACAGGAGCAGCCGGCAGAGCAGGCAGTTGTTACCAGCGATATTCTCCACGCGCCGATCGACCGCTTGTCCGGCACAACAGCCGGCGATGAACAAGGGAAAGGACTTCTTTTTTATACTCATGAATATACTATTAAAAAAGGGGGAATGTATTTTCTCGTAAACGGCGAACGTTCGCTGCTGGAGCCGGTATTGCGTTTTCTGCAGCACTTCGGATTCGGCGGTGATAACAGCGTAGGAAAAGGAATTTTCAACGTTGAGATGGAAGATTTTTCTCTTTCCTTTCCGGCTCAGCCGACACACTTTGTCACTCTTTCGTTATATTCGCCGCGACGGGAAGAACTGGAAGCTTTTAAACGAAGCGGCCTGTATCTCAGTTATGACGTTGAAATGCGCAGCGGAAGACTTGGCACTCATTTTTTAAATACCGGAGAGAACCGAAAAAAGGCGTTAGCACAGTTTACTGAAGGTTCTGTTTTTCCCGCACTCGATGCAAAGTGCATCGGAACGGTACATGCGGTGCATACCAGAGGGGATTTTCAGGTTCGTCAGAACGGATTAGCGTTTCCGGTTCCGATGATGATAAAGGAGAATGCATAATGGCTAGAACACTTTACCTTACAACACTTACGCCGGTTCATATCGGCACAGGGAACAAATTACAGCCGTTTGATTATGTTGTGCTGGATTCTGTTTTTCATAAAATAGATGCTGATGAAGTATTTAGAACACTCTATGAAAAATATCCTCATGCCGCCGATCAGCTGCTGGAATGGATTGACGATACTTCAAAAGAATTTGAGAAATATGAAAAAAGTAATAAACAAGCCTCACAAGCCAAAAAAGATTTCACGCTGTTATCATATATAGAAAAAAAAATTAACGATAAGGAATTACTACAGACGATCAAAAATCATTTAAAGAACGAAGAGAAGTATGTCGTTTATTCAATGGAGTATGCTCCGACACTGAAAAGAAAAATGGAGATTCAGGAAGGGGTGAAAACCGGTTCCCATGAACTGTATATTCCCGGCTCTTCATTAAAAGGAGCGCTTCGAACAATACTCTTATCTTCCGCGCTTCAGAACTCCTCTTCTGAAAAGAAGAAAGAATTAAGTAAAAAAATAGTTAATAAACTTGCCGGTCCGGAAAATATTGAAAAATTAAAAACAAAAATTGGAACTATTCTTGAAGAAGAGTTCTTTTTCTGCGGAGCCGTTGACAGAAACGGCAGGCCTATTATCGGCGATGCAAAATATGATCTTATGAAACTTCTTCATATCAGCGATTCTACTTCGCTTCCGTCGCGTGAGGCAGGCAGTATTTCTACCATTGATCTGTATTTAAAAAACGGCAAAGAACCGCAACGGCAAGCGCCGGCTGTTGAAGCAATTCGTGCCGGCAAAGAGTTTAAAGTAACCGTTTCCTTTGATGTGGAATTTTTATTCACGGCTTCTTCTTTATTGCAGAAAAACGATCCGTGTTTCGGGAAAACGGAATGGATAGACATTGAAGAAAAAGTGCAAACACTCTTTAATCTTAATCTGCGGACCATTGAAAAATATACGAAAGATGAACTTGAAGAGTTCCTTCTCTCTAATCTCTTAGAAAAAATAAACAATGTTTCAAAAGAAATGAGAGAAAAAGAAGCCGAATGGGCGCAGGTTGTTTCGGAAAACTCGAAAAGCGAATATAAAAACAAAGCAGCAATTATGCTGAAATTTTACGAACAGCTTCCGCCGCAATCAATAAAAGTCGGATATTCCTCAGGGTTTTATGCAACGACGCTCTTTTTACCGATGAGTCATTCTCCCGAATTACGCGAAACTGAAAAAAGTCTCTTAGAGAAATTTAAGATTGGAAAAACGGCTGACAGAAGACCCGCTGCCGTAACCAAAGAATTTTCAATGGAAAAATTTCCGACATCACGCCGGTTTGAAACGCAAACGGAAAGCATTTCGCCGATGGGCTGGATTGCCGTAACTGCCGAACCATTGAAAGAGGCGCCGCTGCTGGAAAATATTTCATTACGCAGAGAGACAACAATTACCGTTCAGCCGAATGAGATTACGGCAATTATCCTTGAAATAAAATCTGCGCGCGCTGCGTTAGGAAAAATTGAGAACAAAGAATTTGCCGGAAGTGAAGTAGAAATTAGAGGAGCACATTTTCAAAATCTCGGCATAACAAAAGGTTCCCGTATTGTTGTTGAAGTAAAAACACAAAACAAAAAATTACAATCAGTGAATTTTAGAAAGAAAATATCATAATGGCAGATGTTCATCTTACAGTTATTGACTGCGGAAAAAAATATCAACTGGTAGATTTTATGATTGACAGCAACGGAATTATTGAGCCGTCTGTGCTGCCTGCTCTTCATCTTCCGGCAGGGATTGATTTTACCAAAGGAATTATTTTTAACGGCAAGGGACCAATTTGGCTCTATGCTCATCTTGCGCACCTTGCGCATATTGCCGCCTGGGTGGCAACATTTGATCCGCGGAAAGGAGCGGTGGTTGTTCAGTCTCACGTACCGGAGATGCAGCTCGGTGAAATAATTCCTGCCGACGAGGTGATTCCTTTTCTGCCGAAGCCGGAACCGGTAAATAAAAAAAAAGAACCGGCTGAAAAAACCGGAGTAAAAGTTATCGCTTTTCTCGGACCGCCGAACAGCGGCAAGAGTGTTCTTTTACAGCGGCTGAGAGAACAGCTGAAAGAAAAAATTGGAAATGAACGATTTCAGCGGGAATTTTTTATTTTACGCGGCTGTCCCGACGGCGAAGGAGACTGGTTCAGCGAGATTACCGAAAAAAACGGAAAACTGCTGCGATATAAAAAAAATTTTGACGATGAATTTGTTGACAGCGTGTGCGGCAATCTGAATGAACTGCGCAAAAGCAAAAAAATTATTCTTGTGGACTGCGGCGGAAAAATAGATAAAAAAAATCAGGGAATTCTTAATTATTGTACGGATGCCGTGCTTGTATCGCATGATCAAAAAATGCTTCCCGAATGGCGGGGCGCCGTTTCTGCCAGCGAAGTTCAAATTCTTGCGGAAGTTGAATCGGTGCTCTCGGATGAATACACATTACTGGCGAATGAACCGCTGTCGGTGCGGATAGGAAAGCTAGAACGGCACGGTACAACACGGCATGTGTACGATGCTGTTCTTCAAAAAATTCTATCATAGGAAACGCCGCTATGGTGCTCTTTTCATTAGTTTCAAAACAAGCAATGGCAAATATTATTCCCGCCCTGCATCTTCAACCGAAGCACATTATTCTTTTTTCCACCAATGAAGAGAGGCAGACGGCAGAGGCTGTCTCCAAGCTGTTACGAAAGCGCGGCTTTTCCGTTGCCGCTGCCGAAACGAGAATCAGCGCCTATAACGGAAGAGAAGTGTACACTGCCGTTCAGCAGGAATTACAAAAACTTCCGAATGCTGAAACAGCAGTGCTGAACGCAACCGGCGGAACAAAAATTATGGCATTCTCCGCTTATCAGCTTTTTTTGGAAAAACATCTGCGTATTGTCTATTGCAACACGGCAGATCACCAGCTGATGACGCTCTTTCCGAATCAGGAGCAGCAGCCGTTTCGCATTGTGCTTTCAGCGGAAGAATATTTACAGGCACACGGTTATACCATTACCAATGTGCCGACCAATACTTTTCCGCCGGAGACTGAAGAGTTCTACCGCCGCGCGGTAATTCCCCGGCTGCAAGATTTTATAAAATTTTTTGAGATTGTCCGCCGGCGGGACCTTAATCAAAGACTCACTGCGCAGGCGGAAAAATTTAAATTTGAATATCGAAGAAAAGAACAAGCTGTAACGCTGCTGGATAAGCAGACAAACTTAATAGCGCGCTTTAACGGTTATAACTACGGTCAATGGCTTGAAGATCTTGCCTTTTTACGAATAAAAGATTTATCGCCGGATGATCTGCTCAGCGGCGTTAAAATACAATCGCTGCACGGGGCGAAAAATGAACTGGATGTTGTTACAACGCTGAACGGACAAATTGCCTTTATTTCCTGTAAAACAGGAAACATTGATAATCTGGATGTTCACCAGCTTCTTTCTATGAAAAATTTAGCCGGAGGAACCTTCGGCAAAGGAATTCTTGTTCTTCCGGACCGCAGCGCAAAAAACTTTATTCCACTGGCTCAGGATTTCGGCTTTACCATTTATACGCCGGAAGAACTGATGAGCGGCGCTATATTTTAGGAACAATTATGAGATGTAAACTTACGCTGCGGGCGCTGGATGCACCCACTGTTATTCCCATCAATTACAACTACCCGATAGCGGCGGCAATTTATAAAATTATTAATGCGGCGTCGCCGGAATATTCCGAGTGGCTTCATTCGCAGGGGTATGTAACGCCGGAAGGTAAACCGATGAAATTATTTACCTTCTCCCGACTGCTAAATAAAAATATGAAAGCCGAAGGAAACGTGCTGAAAATGGAAAAACACGACCGGTGCGCGCTCTACATTTCATCTCCTATGCTGGAAGATTTTATTAAAAATTTTGTCATCGGTCTTTTTTCCATAAAAAAAATTGAAATTGCCGCACACGGCATCTGCGGCCGCTTTGTTGTTGATGATGTTGAGCGGATTGATCTGCCGGAGCTTTCGGAAACTCTGCGCTGCGTGGCTCTTTCTCCCTTTGTCGCCTCAACGATGAAAGAGCATAACGGAAAACTTTCTCCGTATTATTACCGTCCGCTGGATGAAGGACTGAGCGAAGCGCTCCGCAGAAATGCAGTACAGAAATTTCAATTAGTGCACCGCGCTCTGCCGAAGAATGATCTGCTGACGGTGGAAACGGATAAAGAGTATATCGCAAGGCGGGGAGGCGAACGGCGCACGACAAAACTGATTTCCATTAAAGAAGCGGATGACGACGAAACAAAAATTGTTGCCATTCATACTCCGGTTCTCCTGAAAGGAAGCATAGAACTTATTGATGTTATACTACAAACCGGCATTGGAGAAAAAAACTCTCTCGGGTTCGGCATGCTGGCGCCGCAGTGATGGTTGTAGAGACGATTATTGGTTTCCATCGAAAAAAAATGTCATTCCGAACCGAAGGGAAGGAATCTGTTTGAGTAGAATTATTATTAGGTTACAACCGAAAGAGAATGTCATTCCGAACCGAAGGGAAGGAATCTGTTTGAGTAGATCTCTTGTAGAATTACCGCCGAACGCAAATAAGAAATTTGAAGTATGAAAAATTAATTCTTTCGTGCCGTGCGGTTGTATTGAGAGTTAATTATTTTAGAAAAGACTGCAAAGAAGAAGAATCGTTTCATCCTTCGACTCGTAAAAAACACTCGCTCAGGATGACTGATGGTGAAAAGCAGCATTGGTTTATTTTTTATAATTCATCCTTCGACTCGTAAAAGAGACTCGCTCAGGATGACTGATGGTGAAAAGCAGCATTGGTTTATTTTTTATAATTCATCCTTCGACTCGTAAAAAACACTCGCTCAGGATGACTGATGGTGAATAGCAGAACTGGTTTATCCTTTATCCTTTATACTTTACACTTTCAAAGGTGCATCCTTCGACTCGTAAAAAACACTCGCTCAGGATGACTATAAAAAAGAATATTCTGAGAATATTCTCTCTCTTTCCCTTCTCTTACCTCACCTGTATATTAAATGCACAAGAAATAACTCTTTACAAACAATTTAATAACAGGAGGTCTTTATGCGCATTTCCAAAGAAGTTGTCATCATCATTGCCACAACTGTAATAGAAATTGCCTATGAAGTGTTTACAAAAAAGAAGTAACAAGTAATAATAAATAAACCATAATAAATATTAAAACCGAAAGGAGAAATACGTCTATGTTATGGACAAGAATAGCAATTATTGCCGTTACTGCAGCAGCAGATATAATAATTGAAATAATAAAAAAGAAAAAAAACTAAATCCTCCGGTCAACACCGTGAAAACCCCGTATTATCTTTTCAGCACCAGCTATTTGCAGAGAAAGCAGAACACCCTGCACCTGCAGTCGTGCGTAGATATAGATGCCTTATATGAAAAAAAGGAAGAGCAGGCAGGAGAACTGCTGGCGGAGAATGAACGGGTCTTTTCGCCGAAATCATATCTTCCTGTTCAGCAGGTAGAATCGCTCTATTGTTTCGGCGAAACGGCATTTTCTTCGCCGGCGCTGCGCTTATTAGGGCGCGAAGGAATTCCGGTGCATTTTTTTGATTTTTACGGAAAATTTTACGGCAGTTTTTATTCCCGCGAAACGGAAGCCTCGGCGCCGGTAATTCTTCAGCAGGCGGTTCATTACACCACTCCGGCACTTCGGTTAAAACTTGTTTCGGCAATTGTACAGGCATCGCTGCGGGCAATGAACCGGCTTCTGCAGGAATATGATACCAACGAACTGCCGTTAACCGCCCAGCGGGTGCGTATTGAAGAGATGCAGCAGGAAGTGCAGACCGCTACCGGTATTAAACGCATCGGCGGAGCAGAAGGGTTTGCCAGACGCTGTTATTACGAAGGGCTGAGAAAAATTCTTCATCCCATTCCGTTTGCCAGCCGTATTGTTCGTCCGCCGGATTCGCCGGTTAATGCGCTGCTTTCGTACGGTTATGCGCTGCTGTATGCCCAGCTCTGCTCAGAGCTGTTTCGCTCGGGACTTTCTCCCGTTATCAGCTATGTTCACGAACCGCGGGAACGGCGGTTTTCGCTGGCACTCGATCTGGCAGATATCTTTAAGCCTTTGGTAATAGACCGGTTAGTTCTTCGGCTGTTAAAAAAGGAGATTCTCAATACCCAGCAGCATTTTGAACAGCGGGAAGGGGGCGTGTACTGCACAAAAGAAGGAACAATGCTTTTTACCAAACAGTGGGAAGAATACCGAAAGCAGACGCTGTACCATCCGCGCTACAAACGGAATGTTTCACTTCTTACGCTTTTGCGTTTAGAATGTCTTCACTTAGCATCGTATTTAAAAAATAAACAGCCGTATCAGCCGTGCAGCTTGTGGAGCGAAGAATAATGTACATAATAGCCGTGTACGACATGCAGGAAGAGCGGGTAATGAAAATGTGCAAACTGCTGCGCCGGTATTTACGGCACGAACAGCGCTCGGTGTTTGAAGGGGAACTCACCGAACAGAACTACGGGGAACTTATACGCAAAGCGGAAGAGTTAATAAATCCGGAAACGGATAATTTATTATTTTTTCAATGTGCAACACCAAATTATATAACCAAGAAAAAAATAGGAAAAAGTGATATTGATTTACCGGAAAATTTCTTATAATTGCAAAGAGGGTAATTTACGCGGGGAAAAGATAAAAAAAAGGTAATGTTTAATAGAGTTTGAATAGAACTATTGTAGGATTACAACGGCGTCCGCGTTATTTTTTTATGTAAAGACAATTAAGTTTGAATAGAACTATTGTAGGATTACAACTCACCGGCTCAAAATTACCGATGAACGAGTACCCAAGTTTGAATAGAACTATTGTAGGATTACAACTAGAATTATTTGTCTTGTTTCTTTTCATCGTGTTTCGTTTGAATAGAACTATTGTAGGATTACAACGATGTTGGCGCAACGGCGAACGAAACAAACAGTTCGTGTTTGAATAGAACTATTGTAGGATTACAACGAAATGCGTTATGACATTTACGCGTGTCATTGCTTTTGTTTGAATAGAACTATTGTAGGATTACAACTTTTTAAAATATTTTGCATCGGAAATTTTGATTTTGTTTGAATAGAACTATTGTAGGATTACAACAAAACGTAACTGGTTACGTTTGCATTTTTTATAAAAGTTTGAATAGAACTATTGTAGGATTACAACCATACTGATTTCGAAACTTCTTGTCAGACTCTTTTAGGTTTGAATAGAACTATTGTAGGATTACAACCGAATCACAATATTACCGGTGTTGCTCGACGTAATTGCGTTTGAATAGAACTATTGTAGGATTACAACGAATAGATGGGATCGCGTCTTGTCAATTGATTTGGAGTTTGAATAGAACTATTGTAGGATTACAACCTCATAATCGCCTCCGTTATTTCTTAACCGGATATCCCGTTTGAATAGAACTATTGTAGGATTACAACGCGCATGCTTCATGCTTGTCAGCTTAACAGGTCGCGTTTGAATAGAACTATTGTAGGATTACAACCGATTCTTTCTAAATCTACCCACCACCCTCCATCCTCGGTTTGAATAGAACTATTGTAGGATTACAACTCATATTACCTCCTATTAATTATTAATTTGCTTCAACGTTTGAATAGAACTATTGTAGGATTACAACGGAGACGACCGGTATTACGGCGGATATAATCTGAAGAGTTTGAATAGAACTATTGTAGGATTACAACGATAAATTTCTTCGTAGCCATCGCATTGGCTCATTGGTTTGAATAGAACTATTGTAGGATTACAACACAATCATCTGTTATTTGAGCCGTCTTCACCGGCTCAGTTTGAATAGAACTATTGTAGGATTACAACGTCCGGCTCCATGCTGTAGCGCCATCAGCATCAGGTTTGAATAGAACTATTGTAGGATTACAACCTTTGGCTTTGCGTGCAATTGTTGCAACATCGTCAGTTTGAATAGAACTATTGTAGGATTACAACTTAATTACAATCGGCTGTATCTTTTTACGCACGGCGTTTGAATAGAACTATTGTAGGATTACAACTACCGCTTTCATCCGATTTTACCGCCGCGTATTTACGTTTGAATAGAACTATTGTAGGATTACAACATCTTTTGCTGAGTTGAACCAAACGCAAAAGATACAAGTTTGAATAGAACTATTGTAGGATTACAACTAATGTTTCGCTTCTTCCAATGAGCAAACAAATCCTTGTTTGAATAGAACTATTGTAGGATTACAACCTAATACTTGTTGCAAAAGTTAAGGTGCAAAGTTTTACGTTTGAATAGAACTATTGTAGGATTACAACTTCATGCTTGCTACTATTTTCGTAGGTCGCACTCAGGTTTGAATAGAACTATTGTAGGATTACAACGTTTATTTTTGGTGCGCGGATGCAATGTTCTATGGCAAGTTTGAATAGAACTATTGTAGGATTACAACACTGAAAGCGTTATTAGCGGAATTGCGAAAGAAGCCGGTTTGAATAGAACTATTGTAGGATTACAACGCTACCTTTGGTAATTGTTCCACATCTGCACCGCTTATGTTTGAATAGAACTATTGTAGGATTACAACTTTGCAGTTTATTTATAAATACATAAAAAAAACATTGGTTTGAATAGAACTATTGTAGGATTACAACCCTGTTTTATCTGATCATTTATATGGTAACGTCCGTATCTTTGTGTAAAAAATAGGAGGTGCCGCTCCGGTTGATTA
>JACFMZ010000073.1 GCA_019455105.1 Bacteroidota bacterium
ACCGGATAATCATCATTCGAAAGGAGAGCAGCGCCGCGTGTTAGTTTTGCTCTGCGCTGCAGTGCCCGTTCAGAAATTCCGATGCGGCGTGCGGCAGAAGAAATATCCGTACTTTTGGAAAACAACGGAAGTTCTTTATCAGTGAAAAAAATCCAATACTTTTTCGGCTGACTAAAAGCAGAAATACTTAAACTTAACATAGTAACAATCAACAGCCAGCGTCTCGTTCTCTTCATAGAAGTTCCTTTCGTTAGCAATATACTCTTTACACGGAATGAATTCAACGAAGAGTTTATATAAAAAGTTTTTTTCAAACCAAACAAAAAAGTAGTGAAACTTAAATGAACAGATTGTACTTTATTAGAGAAATTATTTTAGGAGTATGGATACTATGAAACTCGGCTCGCTGGCGTATATTACGCTCTATTCTCAACAGTATGAAGCAATGAAAAACTTTTGTTCTGCCTTACGTTTTCAATCAATTCATTCCGATTCACTCTCGTCGTTGTTTACCGATGGAAATTTATTTTTTGATGTTCGCCGGGCGGAACGAGATGAAACAACGCTTTCCTATATTGTGCATCAAGAAATGCCGGAACTTATTGAGATGGCGGAAAATTTAGGAATTACCATTCTTGAATCTTCCGTGAACCATTGCGTTATTAAAGAACCAAACGGATTAATTATTTCACTCTTTGCTCAGCACATTATGCCGTTGAAAGAAGCACCGAAAAAACCTGTTTCGCTCTGCGGAACATTTGCCGGCATTTATCTTGAAACCGACAATCTTGAACAGTCAACTTCTTGGTGGCAGAACGCGGCATTTAAAAAAATTATCGAAGAGCCAACGCACAGAATATTTGATGACGGAAAAATAATCGTAACGCTGTATCAGCGCGAAGCAAATCCGTATAAATTCAAAAATCCTTCGTTTGCCTATCTTGAGAGTGATATGAAAGAGCGGATTGCACAGATCCGGCAGAACGGCATAGAACCGATTGAAGAGGAAAAGAAAATCGGAAGGAAAGGACATGCCATACTTAAAGCGCCGAACGGGCAGTACATCTTCTTACTTCAAAAATAATTTTTACCGGCGAACAACAAAATCCGTTTCGTACAAATCATAGTCGGTTGTATACATTCCGAGTTTTTCATAAACACGGTGTGCCGTAGTATTTCTTTTCTCCACATAAAGCCGCAAGCCGCAGACCGAAGCATTTTCCTTTGCCAGCGTTAAAACATATTCATATAATTTTTTGAAAACTTCCTGCGAACGAAATTCCGGAACGACATACACGCTTTGAATCCACCAGAAAATGCCGTTTCGCCAATCGCTCCATTCATAGGTAATCATTAACTGACCGATGATTGTCTTGTCGGTTTCGGCAACAAGATAAAAACCGTACTCCGGTCTGTTGAATAATTCTTTTGTGCCGCTCAGCAGCCGCTCTGCATCTAACATAAGCTGTTCCGTTTCTTTTGCCATGAGCGCATTATAGTGCGCGAGCATTTCTGCATCGGCAGGTTTTGCTTTTCGAATTATTATTTCCATGCGTGAATGAAGAAATATTTTTTAATACGAATGAAGAGAATTAGAAACTGATGGTGCCTAAAATCGTCCGGCTTCGCGCGCCGGTAACCGAAGGAACATTGGCGGGAATGCCGGAGAGCGTTTCATTTGCCAGCACGGCAAAGCAGAGCGCTTCTTTTGAATTGCTCGAAACTCCCGCTTCATCGGAAGTGATAACGGAAGCAGGAGAGAAATATTTTTTCAACGCATTCATAATGGCATTGTTTTTTGAGCCGCCTCCGCTCACAATTAGTTCGTGAAGCGGTTCGCCGTGTAATTGCTGTTGTAAAAATTTTCCGTATTGATGGTAAATCGTCAGCACCGTAAATTCCGTCAGTGTTGCTGCAAGATCGTATGTTGAAAAATTTTTATCAAACCGTAATGCACGTTCAAGAAAAGCATTTCCAAATTCTTCACGCCCCGTGCTTTTCGGCGGTGTTTTCCGGAAATAGGGAGAACGGAGCAGCATAGAAAGTAACTTCGGCTGAATATTTCCCCGCTGCGCAATTGCGCCGCCGGCATCAAATTCTTTTCCGAATAATTTTTTCATTGCGCCGTCAATCAGCATATTTCCGGGACCGGTATCGAATGCGAGAATATTGTTGACCGTGCAATTTTTCGGAAGAAGAGTGATGTTGGCAATTCCGCCGATATTTAAAACCGCACGATTTTTTTTCTTCGAACGAAAAGCTAAAAAATCAAAATACGGAACTAACGGCGCCCCCTGGCCGCCGAGCGCCATATCACCGCTCCGAAAATTTGCCACAACGGGAATGCCAGTACGTTTTGCCAGCGTTGAAGGATCTCCCAATTGCAGTGTTGAGCGGACTTCTTTTCCAAAAAGAATTTGCTTGTTCGGAAGATGGTGAACAGTCTGTCCGTGCGAACCGATGGCATCGATTGAATGCAGCGGAATGCCGGCTTTGTTTGCCACGGCTCTTACCGCATCACTAAAAAAATGAGAAACCAGAACGTTTAAAGAAGAAATTGTATCAACCGAACCGGTGCCGGGAAGCGAGTTTTTTAATACATAATCGCGGTAGCCTTTGGGATAGGGAAGCGAGACGAACGCCAGCTCCCGAAATCGGGTGTTTATTCCGCAGGCGCAGATTTCCGCCAGCACGGCATCAACAGCATCAACCGATGTTCCGGACATAATGCCGATAAGGCGTTTTCGTTTTTTTTCTGTAATATTTTTTAACGGATTCATATTAGAAAAATGTAATGAAATTTTTGATTAAGATACTTAAAAAAATGGCTATATTGAAAGCGTTACAGAGCGAAAATGTTATTAACAATATTTTTTGAAGAGTATTATGTATTCCTTTTGGGAAAGAGAATCGATTCTAAAATCCGATATCGTCATTATCGGCGGCGGAATTTTAGGTCTTTCAACGGCATGTTCGCTGAAAGAAAAAAATCCTTCGCTTACCGTTACCATTCTTGAACGAAATATTGTTCCGATCGGAGCCAGTACAAAAAATGCCGGCTTTGCCAGTATCGGCAGTTTAACGGAATTGATTGCCAGTGAAAAAAAATTTGGTACGGAAGCAATGTTTCAATTGGTTGAAAAGCGGTGGCGCGGTCTTGCCATGCTGGATAAACGTCTCGGCGAACAAGGAATGAAATACGAACATTTCGGCGGATTTGAACTGCTTTCGGAACGCGAACTTTCCGTGCATCAACATATCGAGCGAATTAACAAACTGCTGTTTGATATTTTTAATATGGATGTTTTTAACAGCACTCCGTCGAAAATTCAGCAGTTCGATTTTAATCCGGAGCTTGTTAAAGATATTATTTTTAATCCCTTTGACGGACAAATTGATGTCGGCGTAATGATGCGGTCGCTGTCGCAGTATGCAAGCATGCTCGGCGTTAATGTTTTATACGGCGCGAAAGTAACTTCCATTTGGAGCGAAAAAGATCGTGTCAGCATTGAAGTCGAAAATCCGTTTTATCTGCAGTCAATTTTTACCTGTTCAAAAGCCGCCGTGTGCACTAATGCATTTCTTCCGAACTTTTTTCCGGAAATTAAAATTACTCCGACGCGCGGGCATATTTTAATTACCGAACCGCTTGCCGAGCTTCCGTTTCAGGGAATTTTCTATTCGGACGGCGGAAATTATTATTTCCGAAATGTCGGCAATCGTATTCTTATCGGCGGCGGAAGACATCTTGATAAAGAATCTGAAATTACCACTGAGCTGCAGGAAAATAAATTTATCTCCACCACATTGAAACATAAACTGCGCACCGTTGTTTTAAACGATAAAAATTTTCTTGTCGATACTATCTGGCAGGGAATTATGGGTTTTTATGAAACACAGCTTCCGATAATTTCTGAACCGCGCACAAATACCTTTGCCGCGCTCGGCTGTAACGGTCTCGGACTTGGAATCAGTGGAACGGTCGGCGAAGAGCTTGCAGATAAACTTCTTCAGTAATATATTCCTTCTATGAAATCTTCTATAAACGTGCTGCTTGGCGCGCACATGTCCATCGCCGGCGGCGTTCACAATGCTGTTGACCGCGCAACATCAATCGGCTGTACGGCGCTGCAGGTGTTCACCAAAAATAATAATCAGTGGAGCGGTAAGCCGCTCGGCGAAAAAGATATCTCGCTGTATAAAGAAAAAATTTCTGCCGCAGGAATTGCTCCTGTTGTGTCGCACGATTCTTATCTAATTAATCTCTGTGCCGAAAATTCCGAAACATTAAAAAAATCCCGCACGGCATTTATTGATGAACTGGAACGGTGCGAGCAGCTGGGAATTCCACTGCTGAATTTTCATCCCGGCTCTCATCTCGGTAAGGGAGATGATGAAGGAATAAAAAAAATTTGTGAAAGTCTCAACATTGCGCACGAGAAAACAAAAAATTTCAAAACCAAAAGCGTTCTCGAAACAACTGCCGGACAGGGGACCAATGTCGGCTACAAATTTGAACATCTTCGCGCAATTATTGACGGAGTAGAACATCCTGAACGCATGGCGGTCTGCATTGATACCTGCCATATTTTTGCCGCCGGCTACGACCTTTCTACGGAAAAAGGATACCGGGAAACGTTCTCGCTGTTTGAGAATATTATCGGGTTAGAACGGCTTGCCGCTTTTCATATAAATGATTCAAAAAAAGGGCTCGGCTCCCGCGTTGATCGTCACGAACATATCGGAAAGGGAGCAATCGGTCTGCTCGGTTTTAAACTGTTAATGAATGATACGCGCTTTGCCCGCATTCCGAAAATTCTTGAAACACCGAAAAGTGAAAATTTGCATGAAGATGTGGAAAATATGCGCGTGCTGAAAAGCCTGCTTCACTAAGCTCATACTTATAAATCCGTATTTCCTTCTTGCGAGAATTGCCTTCTTCATTCGGATAATTTTCTCCTTTGAATAAAAAAATATTATTTGTACTCTCTTACTGTTTATCAATTCGTATGTTCATTCAATGAAAAACAGAAACGTTCTCTTTATTATCCTTGTCGCCTCGCTCGGCTACTTTGTGGATATTTATGATTTGGTAATTTTCTCTATCGTTCGCATTCAAAGTTTTCACGACATCGGTATTGCATCGGATGCGATGCGAATCGGCGGCGAATATGTGCTGAATATGCAGATGGGAGGTCTTCTGCTCGGCGGAATTATCTGGGGAGTTATCGGTGATAAGTTCGGAAGAGTGAAAGTATTGTTCGGTTCCATTCTTCTTTATTCTGCGGCGAATATTGCCAATGCATTCGTTGCTGATTTACACAGCTACGCGATGATCCGTTTTATTGCCGGCTTAGGACTTGCCGGAGAACTCGGCGCCGGAGTAACGCTGGTGAATGAAAGCATGGATAAAAATAAGCGGGGATACGGCACCATGCTGATTGCCGCTATCGGCGTGCTGGGAGCGTTAGCCGCTTTTTCTGTTGCCGAAAGTTTTGCCTGGCGCAAAGCGTACATTGTCGGCGGCGTGATGGGGCTGCTGTTATTGTTTCTTCGAATGGGAATTTTTGAATCGCATCTTTACAAAGATTCGCAGACAAAAAATATTGCCAAAGGAAAGCTGAGCATGCTCTTTACCAGCCGCGACAGATTTTTACGGTATCTCTACAGTTTATTAATCGGTCTGCCCATTTGGTTTGTCGTCGGAATTTTTGTAACGCAGGCGCCGGAGTTCGGCGCTGCGCTTCATGCGCCGGAAACATTAAGCGCCGGAAAAGGAATTCTTTTTTGTTATCTCGGAATTTCTCTCGGCGATATTTTTGCGGGCTTATTAGCGCAGGTAACAAAATCGCGAAAGCTGGCGGTTTTCATTTTTCAGATTGGAATTTTAGCAAGCAGTTTCTTCTATTTGAACAGCACCGGAATAACAACTACGCAGTTTAACCACTTGGCATTTTTTATGGGGCTGGGGGTGGGATATTGGGCAACATTTGTTACCATCGCTTCCGAACAGTTCGGCACAAACCTGCGCTCTACCGTTACCACAACGGCGCCGAATTTTGTGCGCGGCGCGCTGATTCCCAGTACTATTATTTTTGAATATGTTGTTTCTAAAACCGATTTGATAACGGCAGGATATATTATGATTTCTGTCTTAACCGTTATCGCGGTTTTTGCGCTCAGCCGGTTGAAAGAAAGTTTTAATAAAGATTTAAATTATTTAGAAGAAGAAGCGGTACCGTTATCGTAAAAAAACGGCAACATTGGTTACCGCTTTTTCCTTCCATTCTAAATTTCTACGGCAGTCGGCGAAATTTTTCCGCTGCAGAAGTGCGCGGCTGCACCGGCGGTATTACTTCAGGATATCCGAGCGCCAAAACACCGGCAATTTTTCCACCGGCAGGAATATTGATAATCGCTTCTATGTTCGGATTCATTCCGATTGAAAGCCAAATGCCCGCAATTTGATTTTCCCATGCCGAAAGAAAAATATTTTGAATTGCCGCCGCCGTTGCTAACGGAAAATCATATTTTTCCAAATCCGTTGCCGTCGGTCTGCAGGTTACGGCGAGCAGCACCGGTGCGTTGCCGAATGTTTGGGCAAATTTTCGTATTCCTTGTTTTCGCTCTTCCGATAACTCCGGATTTTTTAGCGGTCCGGCATCCATAAAACGAACATACTCATCGGCAAGTTTTGAACGAGTCTCCGGTCCGATGAAAAGAAATTCCCACGGCTGATTGTTGCCGTGCGACGGCGCCCATGTTCCGGCTTCTAAAATTTTCATTAAGAGTTCGTCCGAAACAGGTTTTGAAGAAAAGCTTCTCACTGTTCTTCTTTTTAAAATTGCTTCTTGTAATTCCATAAATATTCCTTCATTAATTTATGTTTAATAGACAAAAGTATCTGAAAAAATAACGCAAGATATACATTTTAATTGACGCAAATTTCTTTCAGATGGTTTTTATATTTCTGTTTTGCAAGCAGATGTTAAGATTCGTTTTTACAGAAAGGTGTTTGCAGAAACGATTAAGTAAAATTTATACAATCATTGATTGAGTTTCAAGAGAAACCAAAAAAAATAAAAATTATTTATTAAAGTTTTTTTACCATCCATAACGTACAGGCAAAGTGTCCCGAGCTTCCCAATGCGTGCTCAATCTTGCTGAATCCCGAGTGCTCGTACATCCTTACCGCGTTGTTCAGTTCCGGAAACGATTCAAGATAGAGATGCGTGTAGCCGTACTCCGATGCCCATTGAATATTTTTTTCCATCAGCATTTTGCCGATTCCTTTTCCGCGTGATTCTGCGCGGACATAAAATTTTACCAATTCTGCATACCCGTCCGGCAGACCGTTGGTCGGAAAAATACCGCAGCCGCCGAGAAGAATACCCTTTTCTTCAGCAAGCCAATAAATACTTCCTTTCTTCTGAAATAATAAAAAAAGATTATCTGTTGTCGGATCGGTGTACACTGTTCCCGGTATATCAATTTTAAATTCCCGGAAAACAGTGCGGATTAATTCGGCAATGACTTTATTATCATTTGGTTCAATTGTGCGGTAAGAAATATTGCTGTTCATTTTTGAAGTTTGACCGATAAGAGTTCAAATTTATAATTTCAAAAAAACAGAATTTTTATTGAAGAAACAAGAGAATTACGGTACATTAGCATCACAAATTTTTTTATCCATTTTGGGAGAAACAATGAAAAATTATTTGTTCTATGGAAGCCGCCTTGCGCTTATTCTGTGCAGTACGGCAGCGATTGTTTATTCACAACAACTAAAAACTATGAACCGGCAATCATCAACATTTTCTGAAACAAATCCCTTTGCCAAGCCGAGCACGCTCTTGTATCAGGCGCCGCCGTTTAATGATATTCACAATGAAGATTATCTGCCGGCAATGGAAGAAGGAATGCGCCGGCAGATTCAGGAAATACGCGTGATTGCCGATAATACGGAAGCGCCGACCTTTGAAAACACAATTCTTCCGCTCGAACGCTCCGGCGATCTGCTCACTCGTTCCAGCAAAGTCTTTTTTGCCATGACGCAGGCAAACACTAACGATGAATTGGAAAACATTCAAAGCGAAGCCGCGCCGAAACTCGCCGCACATTCTGATGAAATTTATTTAAATGAAAAATTATTCCGGCGTATCAAAAATATTTATGATGCGCGCGAAACTTCTTCCTTCACCGCCGTGCAGAAAGTTCTTGTGGAACGGTATTATACGGATTTTGTCCGCGCCGGCGCACTTCTTTCCGAAGCTGATAAGGAAAAACTTAAATCGCTGAATCTTGAAGAATCGAAACTGACCACAAGTTTTCAATCCAAATTACTTGCAGGAACGAAAGCCGCTGCGTTGGTTATCAGCAATAAAAAAGAATTGGACGGAATGAGCGAAGCAGAAATTTCCGCAGCGGCTCAGGCGGCAAAAGAGCGCGGACTTGAAGGGAAGTGGGTGCTTCCGCTTCAGAACACTACGCAGCAGCCCGCACAGGCGGAATTAAAAAACCGCGCTGTTCGCGAGCGTCTGTTCAATGCTTCAACGCTTCGCTCGGAACGTTCGGACAGCAACGATACGCGCGACATTATTACGAAGATTACCAAAATCCGCGCAGAGCGCGCTCAGCTGCTCGGCTTTCAAACGTTTGCCGATTACGTTCTTGAAAACCGCATGGCAAAAACACCTTCGGCGGCAATTAAACTTTTAACGGATCTTGTTCCGGCGGCAACGGCTAAAGCGCGCAAAGAAGCAAAGAAGATGCAGACGCTGATAAACAAACAAAAAAATAAATTTCTTCTCGAACCGTGGGACTGGCAGTATTATTCCGAACAGGTGCGAAAAGCAGAATACGATCTCGATGAAGTGCAGATAAAACCGTACTTTGAATTAAATACCGTTCTGCAGCAGGGCGTTTTTTATGCTGCCCATGAATTGTACGGGTTAACATTTAAGGAACGAAAAGATATTCCTGTGTACCATCCCGACGTGCGCGTCTTTGAAGTGTTTGATGAAGACGGAACTTCAATGGCGTTGTGGTATTGCGATTATTTTAAGCGCGACAACAAAGGAGGCGGCGCCTGGGAAGATACGTTTGTGGATGGTTCAGGTCTGTTGAAAACAAAAACGGTTGTTTTTAATGTCTGCAACTTCAGCAAACCGGAAACGGGCAGTCCGGCGCTGCTGACGTTCGATAATGTTACAACTATGTTTCACGAGTTCGGACATGCGCTCCATGCCATGCTGACGAATGTTGAATATCCCCGCCTTGCCGGAACAAACACCGCAACGGATTTTGTAGAATTTCCCTCGCAGTTTAATGAAAATTGGGCGCTCTATCCTTCCGTGCTGGCGAATTATGCCAAGCATTACAAAACCGGCAAACCGATGCCGAAAGCGCTTGTAGAAAAAATTAAAAAAGCCAACACCTTCAATCAGGGATTTGCCACAACGGAATATGTGGAGGCGGCGCTGCTTGATATGGCGTGGAATACACTTTCCGCCGGTTCAGTGCCGGGCAATGTGGATGAGTTTGAAACAGCATCGCTGAAAAAATATAATGTCTATATGAAAGAAGTTCCGCCCCGCTACCGTTCAACCTATTTTGCTCATGTGTGGGGAGGCGGTTATGCGGCAGGATATTATTCCTATATGTGGAGCGAAGTTCTCGACCACGATGCTTATCAATGGTTTGTTGAAAACGGCGGAATGACCCGGGCAAACGGAAAACGGTTTCGGGAAATGATTCTCTCCCGCGGCGGAACGGAAGATGCCGGCGCATTATACCGCGCGTTTCGCGGGCGCGACCCGATTGTGCAGCCTTTGCTTGAAGCAAGAGGATTAACAACAAAATAAAAATTGCCGTATCGGTTTAATGATTTTTTTCATCGCTGAAAAACCGCCTAACCATATAGGCGGTTTTTCTTTTTTCAAAAAAGTTTGCGTTTGTAACCAGATAAATTTTTCTTAAGTTTCAATAGCAGAAAAAAATACCATTCTATGAAAATTCTTGTTACCGGCGGCAGCGGCTCTGTCGGAAAATATATTGTTACGGAACTGCTGGACCGTCATCATGCCGTCGGAATTTTAGACCGTGTTCCGCCGAACGAAGCATCGGCGCGGTTTCATCAGGTTGATGTGCTGAATCTGCCGGATGTTGTTGAAGCGGCTTGCGGCTATGATGCCGTTATTCACTGCGCCGGCATTCCGCATCCTTTAAACGATCCTCCGGAAAAAGTGTTTACTACCAACGTGAACGGAACGTTTAACATTCTTGAAGCGGCGGCACGGAATAACATTCGTAAGGTTGTTTTTACTTCCAGCGAATCAACGCTCGGTTTTGCGTTTATGACGAACAGAATGGCGCCGGAATATATTCCGATTGATGAAAAACATCCTCTGCGCCCGCAGGACCCGTACGGATTAAGTAAAATTATCAGCGAGCGGATGTGTCAATCTTATTCGGCGCGATACGGCATCCGCACCGTTTGTCTGCGCGCGCCGTGGATTTGGGTTCCGGAAAAGAATATGATTCCGTTTTATCAATCGCTTGTTGCGGAATACGAGCAATGGTGGAAAAATCTTTGGACGTATGTTCATGTGTTTGATGCTGCTCAGGCACACCGCCTTGCTGTTGAAAACGATTTGGAGCGGCTTCATGAACAATTTTTTATTACGGCAAAAGAAAATTGGACGGAAAAAAATTCACATGAACTTATTGAAAAATTTTTTCCTGAAACTAAAATTCTTTCAGCGGAAAACGAGAATAAAAAAATTATTATCTCGCACGCAAAAGCAAAAGCCCTGCTGGGATACGAGCCGCATTATTCCCTTCATGATTTGTTTTCCGGCGCATGAAACGGACCGGCAATATATTTCTTGCCTTCATTATTGCTGCTTCGGCGTACGCTCAAACGGATTTTACGCGCATTCTTACCGCTTCGGTTCGTGATTCCAGTAAAGCCGATCTGCATTTTGAACGAAATATTTATACCTATCTCTGGAATCTCAATTCCTTTTATGCCTTTCGCGATTCGCTGTATTCTCTCTCGCTTGCCGATCAATTCAATTCTTCGCTGATTAAACGAAGCACGCAGATTTTTCGCGATGAAAATACTTTTGCCGTTGATTTTTCCCGGCGCATTGCCGGTCCTTTTTCGGTTCGCACTCAGGCAGAATCGTACCTGCTTTCGGATAATCAATCCGCCGGCAGCCAGTCGCTCGGCATCAGCAAGGCGGGAATTCATTCCGGCGTGCTTGGTTTTATGTATGAACCAATGCCGCATTTTTCCATTTCACCGCTTCTCGGCGTCCGTTTTGATAAACAGCAGACCGTAGAAGATAAAGGCATGAACGGACGACTCTATGCCGATATCGATTCGCTGGACTTGGGAGGGTATCTGCTGCGCGCGCGCGCTAAGATTGACGAAAGCAATTTAAAACCGAGAACGTTTCGCAACAATTCCGGCGTCTTTAGTCTCTACAAAGAATTTGCGGAAGGGGTGATGGACAGTATCCGTTTAACCGCCGCCAATTCGAATTGGGATTTTTATATTCCGGCGGATTCGAATATCATGAGGCAGTTCGGCACGGCGTTAAATATCCGCTCCCGTTCGGAACAAAACTTTGCTGTTCAAAATCTTCTTGCCTATAAAGTTACGCCACAGCTTTCCACGCGGTTTGCCGCAATCATTGAATCTCAGCAGATTGATAATGCGTTCCGCTATAAATATCTCGGTTTGTTTTCCGCTATTCCGTTCAACACCTCCGTACAGCAATTTCGGTTGGAAGGCGCGCTCGATCTTGAATACATCACCGATTCTTTTGCGTCGCGCATGGGAATTTCCGTCAGCGAGCGGGATGAAAAACATTCGCTGGAAACAATCAGCGGGCTTGATCAAACATTGCAGGAAGCGCGGGCGAGGCAGGAGCGAAAATTAAACAATACGGCGCTCCGCACGGCGCTGCGCGGTTCAATGCTGGCAAATATTTCTTCGAATGATCTTGTTACCTTCGACGGTTCCGTTAACCTGCTGCGATATGATACGCCGGATTCGCTGAACACGGACGACCGCGATGAACTGCTGATTACTCTTTCTCTGCGCGAAGAACACCGCTTCAGCGAATATTTTTTGCTCGGCATTACGGCGGAAACTGCGCTCGGACATCTGGTGTATATTTTCAAAGAGCGGAGCGCAAATAATAACTGGAATCGTATCTTTAGAATTATGCCCGAAACATATTATCAGCCGGCAAAATCGTTCCGCATGTATAATGCGTTTGAAGTGCTGGCAAATTATACCGTCTTCGATTTTGAAACGCTCGTTCCTTCCGTAAAAAGTTACGCCTACAGACAGTTTGCATTTTTAGATTCTACGTCGTATGATATAACGCCGGCAGCAGGTTTGGATCTTATTGCGCAAATAAAATTATATGAACGGGGAGAGCTGCGCTGGAAAGAGTTTAAAGAGCGCCCGCTGCAATACACGGAAGAAATTACGTTTTCGCCTCAGATTCATTATTCCATTGAAGAGCGGTGGTATTTTGCCGTCGGATTTCGTTCATTTGTGCAAAAAAAATATTTATATTCCAACAATGTGCGTCAATACAACAGCGGGTTTGCCGGCGCGGGACCGACTACAACAATCATTATCCGGCTTTCGCCCCGCTCGCTGATTGATATCCGCGGCTGGAAAGAATTTCAGCGGCAGTCGGGAGTAACAACTCAGGAATTTTCAAACGTTTCTATGAATGTGCGGTATTATTTTTAATTACAGAAGAACTACGTTATGGCGCAGCCGAAGACAAACATTCCGTCGTTTCATTTAATTATTCCGAGTGACAGAAAAAATATTCATATGGTGGAAGAATTTTTTCTGAAGGTGAACAGAACGCTCAACATTCCCGAAGAAAAACTTCATGCGCTGCTGGTGGCGGCAACGGAAGCCGTGAACAACGGAATTATTCACGGCAACGAAAGCAACAGCGAAAAAAATGTAACGCTGACCTGCACTTTAAAACGAAAAACACTCACCGTAAAAATAAAAGACGAAGGCGAAGGATTTGTACCGGAAAAAATTGCCGACCCGCTGCAGGAAGATAATGTGCTGAAAACCGGAGGGCGCGGCGTCTTCTTAATGAAAACATTTATGCACTCCGTAAAATACAATAAAAGAGGAAACGAAGTAACGCTGACGATGAAGCTGTAAGAAATTCATAAAACAATTGTAATATATAAAGCATCAATAACAGCACAGCGGGCGGCGGATAAAAAATAATTCATTTTCTAGAATTCCTGTTGCATCATTATTTCAAAAAAGGTAGATTGGTCTGAAAAATCAACGATCATCAGTGCGTACACTATTTGCCTTTAAATTACCGAAGAAGCCTCAGCTACATTAACTCATTCCAATAACAATACTAAAGGATCTTTTATGAAACGTCTAACGGTTACCGCCATTGTCGTGTTTCTGATTTGTGCAGCCGGCAGCATGAATGCACAGCTTCTGAAAGGAAAACTTTCAGCGCCGAAAAAACCAACAATAACATACGACCGCGTTGATGTAAAAAAAGTAACCATTGAAAAAACAGAAATTGAATTTGTTTTTATTGTTGATAATCCCAATACGTTCGGAATTGATGATGTGCTGGCGGATTATGAATTGTTTTTAAAGGGAAACAGCACCGCAACGGGAAAGGATGTAAAATTTACCATTCCGCCCGGAGGAAAATCGGAATTACGGCTTCCGTTGGAAATTAATTATGCCAATGTGTTTCACTCGGCGGCAGAATTAACGAAAGCCGTACTCGGCGGAGCAAAAACAATTCCGTTTAAGCTGGATATTACTTTTAAAATAGATCTTAAGGTGCTGAAGTTTGAAATTCCGTTATCGGTGGAAGGAGAACTGCCGCTGCCGGAAATCAGCGTTACTCCCTCAGCGCCAAAAATTGATAAGAAAATAAAATTTTAAAAACGGCAGCAAAAGCAGAGCATCGTAAATTGTTATGGTGCTCTGCAGATTTTTATTTTATCTTGGCAAAGATTCCGTTCATTTCGTTAATTTTCTTCTGGATTGCTTCGTACTTTACGTTTACCGTTGAGCCGGGGGCTGACCACAATTCTGATTTGTTTCCTATTTCAGTATTAATCTCATCGAAAAGCATAACAATTTCTTTTTGCTTTTGGTCTATCAATTCTTTATCCGAAGCTGAAAGCCGATCACCGGCGGCTGCTTTATTCTGGTCAATTGAAGCGATAAGAGCCGTTATCTGGCTTTTAATTTCTGTCGGATTGGTTTTCCCGATTTGGTATTTTTGCTGTATCTTCAATAAATCTTTTTGAAGTTCATTAGCTTCATTGATACCATCGTTCAGTTCATCCATAATGGTGATATATTTTTCCTTAATCGGTTTAAACTCGTCCCACCCCGTCTTGTTGGATTGTATATTTTGTCCTGGAGGAAATGTCGAAATAAGCGCGTCAAATTTCTTTTTTACTTCACTGAATTCTGATTGAAGCGTTTTTATGCGTGCTACAACGGCATCTAGCTTTTGAAGAGAAATAAAAATTTCAGGAAACGGTTTTGACGTTTTGCCGACCTGCGGTGCAAGATAGTCATATCCGGCGTGCTGTTCATTTTGGTATGTTTCCAAGGAAGCAGCAACTTCCTGTATCTTTTTCTCTCCTTCGTTAAAATTTTTTTGAACTTCTGATGTTCTATAAAACCGCACACATCCCGTTAAGAATACCATTGACAACATAAGAATAACGCATAAACGAATATCTATTATTCTATTCATAAGCTCTCCTTTATTGTATGATGATAGAAAAAGAGGTCAAGTCTTATTTGTTGTGTAAAATAT
This sequence comes from Bacteroidota bacterium, assembly GCA_019455105.1. Classification (GTDB taxonomy): domain Bacteria; phylum Bacteroidota; class Ignavibacteria; order UBA10030; family UBA8401; genus JACFMZ01. The sequence goes on from JACFMZ010000073.1 coordinate 14,871, forward strand.
TTGGAGGTTATTCACGCTACCAGTT
>JACFMZ010000074.1 GCA_019455105.1 Bacteroidota bacterium
ATCAACCGGAGCGGCACCTCCTATTTTTTACACAAAGATACGGACGTTACCTAAAGCAGTCATTGCATTATTTGTAGACGGACTTGATGTAAAGTTTGCGCATCTTTCGTTTAAAAATAATACAATAAAATTACGGGAAGTTCGAACAGTAAATCTTTTGAAACGTTTGGAGGAGCGCGCACTTACGGAATCAGGAATGGGAGGCGGCGGTGAAAGTTTTGATTTGATGGAAACGTTTGAAAGTTCGGGCCGACAAGATACGGTGATTGAAGGAGGCGGTTCACAGTCGAACAGCGAAGTCATGATCAGTCTGCTTTCAGAATATCCGACAAGCGCGTATAAATTTGTCTATTCAATTTCTGAGCCGAGTATTTATTATCAAACGTTCGAGGATTCATTCGGGTTAACCGGCGGAAAATTAAAAAAGAAATTGATTGAAGAATTAGGTGAAACGCGCTCCGTTAAACCGTCGGATGATTCCTTGAACTATATTCAAGCAGCCGAAGGACAAATCTTAACCATCATTCGTGAAGACGGACTAAGCCTTCTTGAATTGATTCAAGGGATAAAAGATTTTCTCGGCGGCAGATTGCCCCGCGTAGAATTTATTGAAACATCCGATATCTCGTTAATTAATATTGTTCGGGCAAACTATGAATTGGGCGAGTCGGAAATTTCTCTTATTGTGTATGTGGGAAGCGAATTCAGCAGACTGATTTTTATGAAAGGCGACCATTTCTTTCACTTTGCTCCGGTGATCAGTGAAGGGAGATTAACGCCGAATATTGAAAATACGCTGTACTCAAGAATTTTATTGGAACAAGACAGCGCCGGTATTTTACGCATTGACAGAGTCTTCCTTGCCGGTGAATCACATAAAATTGATTTACGCACATTTCTTACTCCGCAGTTTGCGGAAGCGCCGATTGAGTATATCTCCGCCTCCAGTTTAGATACTTCGCTGTTTGAAGAACAGCCGGAAGCCATCGTTTCAGAATACGCCATACCGATTGCGGCGGCGATGCGTGTCTTTCAGCAGAAAAATAATTTATACTACCATGTCGATCTGCTTCCGGCAAGTTTTCGAGAAAGTCAAAAAATATTTAAGCTTGCCTGGCACGGTTATATATTGTTAGTATTAATTTTTATGTCCACGTTATTTTTCACCAATCGTTTTGTCGGGCAGGGAGAAAATTTGCGGCGTGCACGAGCCGAACTTCAACGCAAAGAAGAGCAACTGGCAGAAAATCAACGTTTGCAGGCAATCTTAGACAGCGTTACCGTGCAAAATCAATCGTATACAGCCGCCTTAAGCGTCTATGATCAAATTGTGCCGAACTATAACCGGTGGAGTAAGATTTTTTATCATTTAACCAACAGTGTTGAGATGGTGAATGCTGTTTGGATAAAAGATATTACCGCGAAAGCAGACGGAACAATTGAATTGATCGGCTATTCAGTCTATCGCGAACGAATTCCCAAAATTGTTACCATGTTTGAAAGCGCAACGCTGCAATCGGTGGATATTGAAACGATTCGCGGAAAAGATGTCTATCGGTTTCTCCTCCTCATTAAAAAAATAGACGCGGAACAATAACATGACTTATAAAATTAGGAATTCCATTGCTCTCGGTGCGCTTGTATTATTGGTGATCGGTATCGGCAGTTATATTACTATGTTTTATCAGCCGAGAAAAATTGTTCAATATACTAAAGAGGCAGCGAAAATTTCTACGCAGCTGCAGGATAATTCCATACAACTCGCGGCGATTTCCGAAATGCAGAATCAACTGCGTGAAACGCTTCATCGCTGGAACAATAGAATTAAAGAAATCGGGCAGAGCGATGTTTCCGCTGAAACCTACGGCTATTTAAGTGATATTATTGATAAGAGCGGAGGCCAGCAGCTTCGTATGAATATGTCGTTAGCCGGAAGGAAAGAAAACGGTGCAACCGGTTTTAATATTTATAAACTTACAGGAACTTCTGAATTTTTAAATATCTTTCGGTTTTTATGGCTGTTAGAAAACGGAAGAAAATTATATAAAGTTAATACCATTACTGTTCATAGTGATGAAGTGGTGTCGGATACCTCTGAATATCCGAATATAAAATTAACTTACGATATGGAAATTAACGGTTACTTTACCACTGAAGTGGCTCTCGGAAATAAAGTAATGCGTCCGGATTCTACGCCTCAGCCGGTAACCGCAAATCCGTTTCAACCCTCGGTGTTACGAGCTACACCGACAAATGTTCGGAAGCTGCTGAATGCGGAAAGTATTTCTATTATTGCCACCGCAAAAGGAAAGGCTTTAGTGATGATTAATGATGGAAGAATTTTAACACTGAAGGTTGGTGATGAAGTCTTTCTCGGACGGGTTACGGCAATTAATCCGCAGGACGGATCGATTGAGTTTACGTTGAATGACGGCGGAATAATCCGTACGGTGAAGCGGTCTATTGAATTTGATAATAAAGAAAAAGGTCAATAATTATGAAAAAAATTTTCTTTGTACTATTCATTCTGTTGTGCGGCGTTGTCGTAGAAGGCACGGCGCAAAATCTGCGCGAGCGGAGAATGATTCTTAATGAATATGTTACTCCCGAAGAATTAGTATCAATGTCTAAAACGCTGAGCTTTGATAAGGCGATGGTTTTGTTCAGTGATTTCAGCAAGAAGTTTATGCATAAAATTATTGTTGATAATACGAATTATGCCAAACAGATTGGCGTTGACATTGAAAATAAATACTGGCTGCAGGCGTTTGAAGAAGTTCTCCGCGCCAATAAAATGTGGTATGATGAACGTGAAGAATATTTTCAAATTTATGCCGTTATTGATTCAACAAAAATACAGAAACAAGCTGCGCTGGAAACCCCCAAAGTTCCGGTTGATACCACCGGAAAATTTCTTTTTAAGAATAGAGATATCCGTATCTCATCAATTTTCTTAACGGTTGATGTTATTAAATCATTAGATGCCGGTATTAACTGGAGTTTTCTCTATAAGGGAGATACAACAAAAGTTGGTAATAAGACACAGTTTGGCGGGCAATTCAGCAGCGGTTTTCAGGATCCCGGAATGGTAACAACTTCTTCGGGAGGCGATATTGCCCCGACAGCGGCACAAACTCCTTCTTTTCTTGGAAGGGTTATGCCGGCAATTTCATTTTCAAACTTAAATCTTTTAATTTCATTTTTTCAGAATAATCAGCTCGGAAATGTTCTTTCCGGTCCTTCGGTAGTTGTTTCATCCGGGAAAAAAGGGAAGATTCAGGTTGGACAAGATTTTTATGTTACCTCAAGAGACTTTTCAGGAAATACCATTCAAGAAAAACAATCCGCCGGAATTATTATTGACGTTACACCAACCTATTATGAAGAACAGGGAATTAAATTTATTAGTCTAAATATCAATGCCGAGCGCAGTACGATCAGTGCCGGACCAATTATTAACAAATCTTCCGCCCAAACATTTTCTACATTGTTTGACGGCGAAGAGACCGTTATCGGCGGATTATACACATCAGGCGAAACAACAGAACGCGGCGGTGTTCCGATTCTTAAAGATCTTCCGTGGTGGGTGCTTGGCTTACGGTATATTTTCGGATATGATCGATCATCCACATCAACGCAGGAACTCATTATTTTACTGAAAGCGGAATTAGTGCCGACAATTGAAGAGCGTGTTGCCGATATCCAGCGGCGGAATTCAAATCTTATTGAATTGGAACGCGCAAAGCATGCAAAAGAAATTGAAAAATATAAACAAAAAAAATAAACGAATGCTGTACGGAATAATACGCCCAACAACACTTCTAACAAAATTAAAATTATTTTATTGAGGGGTTATGAGAAACTGGAAACAACTTCAACTATTCGTACTTCTATTAGTGCTGTTAAATTTCTTTGCCTGCCAAGATGTGAACCAGCCGACGAATTCGTACACGGTTACTGTTTCCGGGCAAGTTGTTAACAAAGTAAATTCACCTCTCGACAGTGTCGTTATTACTATTTCAAATCCTTTTATGAGAGATACGACACACAGCGACGGTACATTTAATTTTTCTTTTACCTCGTCAGAAAAGAATGATGTGCCGGTTACAATTCGCTTTTCTCGTGCTAATTTTTTTGATACAACTTTTAGCGCTAATTACAGCGCAGATAAAAAAACTCTTGCATTAGGAACAATTCAAATGCGGGGAGTATCAGCGGCGGCAGACAGCGTTATCGCCGGAAAACCCTCTGCGCGAGCCGGCGCCTTGGTATTTCTGCAATCGCAGTATACTTCAATTTCAATCCGTAAATCCGGCGGAATTGATGCAACCAATTTACTTTTTGAAGCACGAGATTCAAGCGGAACACCGGTTGACGCCAATAATGCTGTTTGGCTGCATTTTAAGTTTATCTGGCGTCCAGACAGCATAACGGAATTGAGTTCTGATTCTGTGAAAACAAATTCAAAAGGACAGGCAGTTGTGCAGTTAACGGCAGGGCAAAAAGCCGGGCTCGTGCAGATTCAATCGAGTTTTATTTCCCGAAATTCTGCAAAGATTGACACCGTTCGTTCTTCAATTGTGGTCATTCCGGTGTATGGCGGCTTGCCGGACAGTACGCATTTTTCGATTACGTCGCAAAAATATAATATCCCCGGAGCCGTAAAATTTAATTTACGAAATTCCATCAGCGCGCTTATCGGCGATAAATTTGGAAACCCTGTTCAGCCGGGAACGCCGGTCTATTTTTCCACTTCCGGAGGAATTATTCAACCGGTCGCTCAGACCTCAAACGACGGAACTGTGAGTGTAGATTTAATTTCCGGTCTTCCGGTTCCGGTGAACGGCGGATTTGTTCAGGTGAAAGCTGATGTGGGAACAAGTTCTGTCGGTTTTGGAAAGATTTCCGGTACAGGGAATAAAGATGTTGACTTTAACACCGGACCGATTGGAAAACGTTTGAAGAAGGAGAAGGCGGCGCTTCTTTCAACAAAAACAACGACGCCGAAATTTTCACCTCAATCGCTTCTTTCGAGAACTATCCCGGTTTTATTCTCCGGACCATCACGAATTTATACTGCTGATTCGGTCTTTATCGTCCCGGCACAGAATGAACGACGAATTGATTTCACTGTGAGCGATCCGAATGGATTTCCGCTTTCCGAAGGAACAACCATAACGGTGAGCGGCATCGGTCTTGATACCACCGGTGCAGTTTTATCCGGAGATTTAAATAAAACAATTCCCGATACCTATGATAGAGCATATACAAATTATTCTTTTGTTGTTGCGGATAAACGAATTAAAGATTTTAACACAACACGCTCTTTTACTGTTACTATTGAAGTGAACAGCGCGAACGGAAACGTGAAAAAAATATTTTCCGGCGTGCTTGCTTCGGGAGTTTCCGACAGCGGAAAAGTCGGTTCAATATCCGTTGTGAATGCTTCTACGGATTCTCTTGTCGTGAACGGCGGCGGTTCGCCGACATCTAAAGATATGCAGGTAAAAGTTTTGGATGCGCTGGGAAATCCTGCACCGAATATTCCGGTGAATTTTGAAATTACGCGCAGCGTAAACGGAGGAGAATATTTATCTTCCTCACTTGTTGTAACAAATAGCAGCGGAATAGCCGCGACAACATTGAATTCAGGAATCCGCTCGGGACTTGTTCAAGTAACCGCAAGTGTTAAGCGCGAAGCTGCCGTGCTCTCTGCCGATCCGAAAAATTTTTATATACGAACCGGCACGATAGCCAAATTAGGAATTGTAGGTGTTTCATCGTCAACACTTTCTGTGAGAGGCGGAGGCGGAACTGAAAATTCCGTCATTGTTGTGGAAGGGAGAGATTCTTTAGGCAATGCGATTGATCATTCAAACCAAGCAATGATTTCATTTGCTCTTTTTGGAGATACCGCGGGAACCCGTATAAGCCCGGTAACAACCAAAACAGATCCGGCAACCGGACGGGTGACGACGTTATTTAGCTCCGGGACAAAATCAGGCATTGTGCAAATTATCGCTTCTGCGTTAAACGGAAAAGTTACCTCTGCGCCGGTTCAGTTAATAACGTACGGCGGGTTTCCGGTGGATTCGCTTTTGGTTATTTCCGGGATAGGGAAAAATATTTCATTAAATGAACCGGCATTTGCAATTAATGTTCAAGCCGGTGATGCGTATGGAAATCCTGTAAAACCCGGTACGCCTGTTTACTTTACAACCAATGCCGGTGTTATCACGGCTTCTGCAGTAACCGATGCATCGGGAAGAGCTTCGACACAGCTTTCGGTGGTCAATAATCCGTCTCTTCTCGGTGTTCGTTCCGTAACGGTACGAACTATTGCAGAGAACGGTTCAACAATCAGCCGGACAATTAATTTTCTTTTAACCGGTCAGCCGGTATTAACATTAAAAAATGTTGTTTCTGATACGATTACCGTTTATGACGGCTCCTCTGTTCCTGTGAATTTTTCTATTACGGATATTAGCGGTAACCCCATTGCTAAAAATCATGATGTAAAAGTTGCTGCAGGAGGCTCGCTTGCAAACGAATTAACCTTTAGCGGAGACGCTTCAGTTAAAACTCCTGATACCGATGATAAAGTGAACGGAGTAAATTATAATTTTACGGTAAGTGATAATCTTCCGGGAAGCGGACACAGCGGTATTATTCCTGTTACTATTACGGTATCCGGCGTTTCGGGAACTGCTGTTAAAACATTTTATGTCAGATTATTGTCTCCGCAAAATATTATTGTTTCTCCGACGGCAAGAGTAGCAACACAGATTGCAATACTTACACAAACAGGTTCAGATATTTCAGTTTCCGGTGTTGGAGGTTTAGAAAATACCTTATTAACATATGAGGTGAGAGATTCCTTGGGAATCCCGATAAATCGAGAAAATAAAGTCGCGGTACAATTTCAACTTGAATTTGCACCAAATCCATATGCGGGAGGAGGAACAGCTCCATCATTACTCCCATCTGTTGATAGCACGGATGATCAAGGTAAAGTTCGTGTTTCAGTGTTGAGCGGAACTCAAGCCGGTGTTGCTCAGCTTATCGCAAAGATCGATTTAACAAACCCGGTTCGAACGATTGTTTCTAAGCCGGTAAGAATATCGGTAAATTCCGGCTTTGTCGATCAGAAACATTTTATGCTATCTCCTTCACGGAGAAATTTCCCCGGCTTAGAAAGAGCTTTTATCACTATGGATATTACCGCCCTGGCCGGAGACAAGTATAGTAACCCTGCTCAAAGCGGGACAGACATTTATTTCAATTCTGCCAATGGAGTTATTACGACGAAAAATACCCAAACGAACGATTTAGGTTTTGCAAGCAATACCTTGATTTCCGGACCGCAGCCTCCGCTTTCGCCGAATTTAGCTTCAGGATTAACTGATGGATTCAGCAGGGTTTATGCGACAACGAAAGGGGAAAATTCCACTGTGAGTGATTCAGTGTTAATTCTTTGGACTGGTTCTCCGATCATTACAAAGACATCGGGCAGCGATACCTTTACGCTGCAAAATGGAGAAACCACCGGTCCATATAAATTTACGGTTATGGATTATTTGGGGCATCCCCTTTCAGAAGGAACAACCATTGATGTGAGCGGCGTAGGATTGGCGATTGATGGAAACGGCAGCACAATAATGCCCGATACACAAGTAGGGGGTGACGGATTAACATCGTTTACCATTACTATCAGCGATGCAGATCCGGGTGCTTCTCCGGCTTCAGGACCTAAACCGTCCATCTTAATGGTTACTGTAAAACATCCGGTGTATGGAACATATACAAAAATACTTGCAACAGGAACGGTAAATTAATCCTCTTTAAATTGTTAAAACAAAAAGAGCTGAGAATAACTCAGCTCTTTTTGTTTTAAAGTGGAATGTTCTTGCTTATGCTGTTACAAGTAAAAAAAATTATTGGATGGATTTTACAAAAGCCGTTAAATGCTTATTAAATTCTTCTGCATTTTCTAAATTACTCATGTGAGCAGCATTCGGAATAATCTGCATCTGTGCATTTGGTATTCGCTCTTTCATAAATTGAGAATCAGCCGGCGTTGTTACCGTATCTTTTTCGCCGACTAAAATTAGGGTTGGAACCGAAATTTTTTGCAGAAGATTTGTTGAATCGGTTCGTGCGGCTAAAGCGATTAATGTTCCGATAATGCTTGTCGGAGAAGTCTTTTCAATAGTGCTTTGAATTAGTTTCACGGCATCATTTTTTGTATTAAAGGATTCCGGCGTAAACATTCGTTTCACATAATCTTCGGCATACGATTTCAATCCGTTTGCCGTAAGATATTTTGCCGATTCTGCCCGCTTAATTTTTCCTTCGTTCGTATCGGAGATGCATTTTGTATCGCACAATACCATGCCGAGAAACCGCTCCGGATATTTTTCATACGCGCGGAGAGTAATGTATCCGCCCATAGAAAGCCCCGTAATAATGGCTTTATGAATTTTCAAATGATCCATTAATCCGATAAGATCATCCACAAAAATTTCAATCGTGTATTGTCCGCTTCCGATTTCCGTTTCGCCGTGTCCCCGCACATCATACGCAATAACTCTGTTGGTTCCGGAAAGTGCTTCTGCCTGCCCGCCGGAAGTTGTCCACATTTTATGGCTGAAAGGAAATCCATGAATAAAAATAACCGGTGTTGCTGTTGTAACACCAATATCAATATACCGGTGCAGACAATTGTTAATAATCGCTTTCATAAAAATGAGTGTAGTTGTTAGGAAGAAAAGAAAAAGCGCAGAGTGTTTCTCTGCGCTTTACGTAAAATTATTTTCGATTTTCCATCGGAATAAATGTTCGTTTGTCGTGTCCGAGATAGATTTGGCGCGGACGGGCAATTTTTTGATCTGGATCGACGAGCATTTCCTGCCAGTGCGCAAGCCAGCCGGAAGTTCGGGGAATGGCAAAGAGCACGGGGAACATATCAACGGGAAATCCCATTGCCTGATAAATCAATCCTGAATAGAAATCTACATTCGGATATAATTTTCTGCTGACAAAATACTCATCTTCAAGAGCAATGCGTTCCAGCTCTAAAGCGATTTCAAGTTTCGGGTTGCGTCCGGTAACTTCAAAAACTTCGTACGCAAGTTTTTTAATAACTTTCGCGCGGGGATCATAATTCTTATACACGCGATGTCCGAAACCCATCAATCGTCCTTCGCCTGCTTTTACGCGTTTAATAAAATCCGGTACATTTTTAATGTCGTGAATTTGATCCAGCATATGGATTACCGCTTCATTTGCGCCGCCGTGTAACGGACCGAACAGCGCTGCCGCCGCTCCGGCAATGGCGGAATACGGATCGACATGCGAGCTGCCGATAACCCGCATGGTGCTGGTGCTGCAATTCTGTTCGTGGTCGGCATGAAGAACAAAAAGAATATTCAGTGCACGTTCAAGCACCGGATGGGAAAAGAATTTCCGCGACCCCCATTTAAACATCATGCTGGCAATGTTGCCGACAAAACTCAGGTCATCTTCCGGATATACATACGGCATGCCGGTACGATGGCGGTATGCAAAGGCGGCGATCGTCGGAACTTTGCCGATTAAGCGTCGGATTTGCCGCTTCCGAACCTCAGCATCAAAAATATTATTCGCTTCGGGAAAGAAAGAGGCTAAGGCTGAAATTGTGCTGATAAGAATTGTCATTGGGTGCGCATCGTAGCGAAAACTATCGATGATATTGACGATATTTTGATGTATCAATGAATGATGTTGAACCTGCTTTGTCCATTCATCTAATTGTATTTGCGTCGGAAGTTCTTCCCGGAAGAGAAGATGGGCAACTTCCAAATACGTGCAGCTTTCGGCGAGGTCTTCAATCGGATAGCCGCGGTAACGCAGAATGCCTTTATCGCCGTCAATATACGTAATGGTACTTTTGCAAGATGCGGTATTCATAAACGCGGGATCGTACGTCATCATTCCAAAATCGCCGTCGTGTACTTTTATTTTACGAAGGTCCGTTGCATGAATGGTATCGTGTTCAATAGGAATCTCGTAAGATTTTCCTGTTCGATTATCTGTAATGGTTAATGTATTGTTTGCCATAAAACAACTCCGAAGTATAGAGGATTAAAAAACCGATTGAGTAAATTTTGAAAGTTCTTCCGCGGAAAGTTTTTCAATATCCGCATGGAGACTGTTTCCGTGAGCATCCATTGTAACAATTGCCGGAAAATTTTTTACCCGCAGATGCCACATTGCTTCGGGAATGCCGAATTCTAAAAAGTCCACGCCGTCAACTTCTTCAATACATTGTGCGTAGTATTGAGCAGCACCGCCGATGGCGTTAAGATACACGGCGCCGTTCTCTTTCAGCGCTGCTAATGTTTTCTTTCCCATTCCGCCCTTGCCGATTACCGCACGGATGCCGAATTTTTTAATAATATCCGCCTGATACGGTTCTTCTCGGCTGCTTGTTGTCGGACCGGCAGCGGTAATTTTCCACTTGTTATCTTTTTTAAGAGAAACGGGACCGCAGTGATAAATGACCTGATTTTTTAAATCTACCGGTGAATCATGATCTATTAAGTGCGCATGAATGGCATCTCTGCCGGTGTACATTCTGCCGGAAATTAACACAACATCGCCGACTTTTAATGATTTAATTGTCTCTTCGCTGATTGGCGTTGTAATGTGTATTTCTTTCCCTGATAATGGAATATTTTCTTCGGCAGCCATAGTGATGGGAGGTGCATCATCTTTATACAACCATTTTTTTATTTCACCGCTCTTTGCATCTAAGATTACTCCCTGGCGGCGAAATGCCCAGCAGTCATATGCAACGGAAACAAAGAAACTTGCCGGCAGTCTGTTCTGTGCGCCTATTTTGCATCCAATAAGCGTCGAATTTCCGCCGAAGCCCATTGTACCGATTTTCAAATCATTGGCATGTTCCATAATATATTGTTCAAGTTTTGCCAGTTCCGGATTCGGATTGACATCTTCTAAATTTCGGAACAATTGCTGTTTCGCAAATTCATATCCCGAGGTTCTGTCTCCGCCGATACAGACTCCGATAGCGCCGACCGAACATCCGTGTCCCTGTGCCTGCCATACAGCATGAAGAATACATTTGCGAACGCCCTCTAAATTTCTTCCGGCTTTGCCGAGGTTTTCCAGTTCTGCAGGAAGAGAGTATTGAATATTTTTATTCTCGCATCCGCCTCCTTTAAGAATAAGTTTTATCTCAATCTCGTCGTTATTTTCCCACTGCTCCCAGTGAATAATCGGTGTGCCGCTGCCGAGATTATTTCCTGAATTTTTTCCCGTTAAAGAATCAACGGAGTTCGGACGAAGTTTTCCTTGCGCAGTGGCTTCAACAAGCGCTTCAAAAATTTCTTTTTTCATCTGAAGCTGATTTGCACCGACCGGCGTATGAATATAAAATGTCGGCATTCCGGTATCCTGACAAATCGGGCTAACATTCTCACACGCCATATCAACATTTATGGCAATTGTATCGAGTGCAAAGGCAGAGCGTGTGCCGTGCGGTTCAGTTTTTTGCGTTTGCTTGAGCGCTTTGCGAATGTCGGGAGGTAAGTTGGATGATGTATCGGTAATAAGGGCGAGGATACTTTCTTTGAACGATTTCATGTTAATATATCTCCTCTGTCCAGTAGGTAAAGTTATCCGCTGTATCTATCAGACTAATTTTTTTTGGAATAATTTGAAGAACCAACGTTCTTGGATTAGATGAATCAATTTCTAAAGAAAACCACAGCGTAAAATAAATACTTTGCTCTTTTTGTTTAGCCGCTTGAGCAATCTGGTTGTTCACATACCAGACGAATTCCGGATTTTTCTTCATGGTAAGAAATGAACGGCGATATCCGGCTGCATTAGTTTCATTAACATCAACATATTGGTTTGAGCTGCAGGTAAGAAGAATAAAATCTTTTGAAGGCGGTGTTTGAATATTTGTTGATGTGCGAATATTATATCGTTCATGGTCGGCATCATAATGGTCAAATTCTGCTTTCAACAGCACTGAAAACACGCGCGAGTTAAGCTTGGTATCGTTGGAAAACTTACGAATATTCTCCCGGACATTGTTTTGTATGCTTTGCAGCCGATTTTGAAACGCCGGTGTTGATTCGAATTCACCTTTTGAATTCTGCGCCTCAGCAATTTCTCCGGCATAGTCGGAAAGTTTTGTCCATACAATTTTTATAACGTCGCTGCAGATCTCCGGAGTAAGCGGCTTTGAAAAATCATACTGTTTCAGTTCATCCTGAGAATATAATGATGATGAAAAAACGAAGAGCAAAACGGCGTGTAATAATATTTTCATTGTGTTATCCCGATCTGTTAATAATATTATAGAATAAATATACAATAAAAATCCCGATTTTGAAAAGTAGTGTAGAAAAATTCTTTTCTTCTCTCTTGTTTGGAATTTGCGCTGCTCTTTAGTAATTTCTTCAATGATAAAATCCGTATTAGTTTACGCCGTGTGTGTTATTGTCATTTGGGGCTGTGACCAAGGGCTTCAGCCAGCTGAAATAACTTCTCCCGGCTTCAAAGGGAAAATAATTTCGTTAAGCAGCATTCCTCCGGCAGATAGTTTGCTCGATCTTCGCGTTGCCGCCGTGCCGTACGATCCGACAGACTCTTCCATTGCCGCCATCTTTCGGGATATCTTTTCCGTGCCTCAGGTTATTCCGTTCACTCCTCGAACGGTTGTTCTCGATTCGCTTCGACAGGCATCTTATGAACTTTCAACAGATGAACGGAAATATGTTTATGTTGCTGTTGTGCAGCAATACGGCGACAGTATTTTTGTCAATTGGCGGGTTGTCGGAATTTACGGATATACAAAAGCGCATCCTTCGCCTCTTCCGGTTGTCGTAGAAAAAGGAAGAATGCGAAGCGATATAGATATTTATGTTGATTTTTATGATATGCCGCCTCAGCCGTTTAGACTTCCGTGAATATGAAATATTTTATACTGCTTTTTCTTTCGGCTTCGGTAATGAGCCAAAATTTTATAAAAGAAATTCACGGCGCCGTTCTTTCTGAAGAACGCGAACCGGTGTTCGGCGCGGTTGTGCGCATTGATAATACCACGCTCGGCACTGTTACCGACAGTGAAGGTAAATTTAAAATTAAAAATCTTCCGCCGATGTTGCGCAGCCTTACTGTTTCCGCAATCGGATTTAAAACAAAAACTATTTCTGCTGATTTTTTGATTTCAGATTCGTTGACTATTTTTCTTATTTCGTCGCCGGTTCAAACACCAACTGTAATGGTAACGGCGAATAAACATGAACAAGCTGTTGAAGACGTTCCGGTAAGCGTAAACATTCTCGATACAAAAAATCTTGAACGGCACAATTCCGTTTCGCTCGACGATGCGCTGCGATATGTGCCGGGAATAAATTTTCAGCAAAACCAGATAAATATTCGCGCCGGCAGCGGATACAGCCGAGGCGTCGGCAGCCGCGTGCTGTTACTGATTGACGGAATGCCTCTTCTTTCCGGCGACACCGGCGAAATTACTTTTGAATCGCTTCCGGTTTTTCAAATCGACAGAATCGAAGTGGTAAAAGGAGCAGGTTCGGCATTATACGGCTCCGGTGCGTTAAGCGGAGTTATTAATGTGCTGACAAAATCGATTTCAGAAAAAACGCAGATACGCTGGAAAACATTCGGCGGTATTTACAGCCAGCCTTCGTTCCGGGAATGGAAATGGACAAGTTCGCTCCGTACATTGAGCGGCGAATATCTCGGCTATGAAAATACCTTTAACAAAACCGCAGTTTCACTTTCCGTGCAGCATTCGGCAGATGACGGTTATCGTGAAAGCGATTGGATTAAACGGCTCGCCGGTTACGGAAAAATTCAGTACAGCATTACGCCGTATCAATCAATAACATTTTCAACCAATCTTTATTCTCACACGCGGGCGGATTTTCTTTGGTGGAAAGATTTAAATAATGCGCTTATTCCTGATGATGCGCAGAGAAATATTACGGTGAAATCGTTACGCTGGAACAGCTCATTTCATTATAAAAATTTCTTCAATGAAAAATTCTTTCTTGATGTAAAGGGAATAAATTTTCACAGCGAGTGGTACCGAGACAGTATCGGCATACGCGGAATAGATTTCTCCCGTTCTAATGCAAACTCCGTCGATGTGCAGGGAATATATTTTTTCAGCCCAGAAAATATTCTCACTGTCGGTGTGGATGCGAATACCGATGAGGTAACTTCAAAAACCTTCGGAACACATTCTTCCATCGGAACAGCGCTGTATCTTCAAGATGAATATCATCTGAATGAAAATATTATTGCCGCTGCCGGTTTCCGGTATGATATTCAACAGGTTAATACACTTTCGGCAAATACACAAATCAATCCGAAAGTCGGCTTCCGTTACAATATTTTTCCGGTAACGTCGCTGCGTGCTTCATTCGGAAGCGGATTCCGTTCTCCTTCCATTGCCGAATTATTTGTTTCAACAAGCAATACCGGCAGTTCGGTGCTTGTTGTGCCGAGCACAAATCTGCATCCCGAGCGAAGCCGAACGTATGAAATCGGCATCAATCAAATTCTAAACAAGTTTATGATATTTGATTGGGCACTCTTCCAAACTGATTTTACTGACTTAATTGATGTTGATGTTCAGCTTGATCCTTTTTACAACGCGCCGGTCATTCGTTTTAAAAATATTACGCAGGCGAGAATTCAAGGCTATGAAGCAGGACTTACGACATCGTTCTATAAAAATTTATTCTTGTGGAACATTCATTACAATTATAACTGGGCAATTGATCGCACGACTAAAAAATTTCTTCGCTTTCGTCCTAGGCATATTGCTATGTCATCCATTAC
>JACFMZ010000075.1:0-215 GCA_019455105.1 Bacteroidota bacterium
AAAATAAGGAGTAGATTGTGTCACGTATAGGTAAAAAACCTGTTGTCGTTCCTCAAGCCGTTACCGTTACCGTTGGGAACGGTCTTATAAAAATTAAAGGAAAAAACGGAGAACTTGTTCAGGTAATTCATCCCAATGTTGCTGTTGAAGTAAAGGGAAACGAAATACTTGTCAGCAGAAAAAGCAACAATGCTTTTGACCGCTCGCTTCACGGA
>JACFMZ010000075.1:225-14860 GCA_019455105.1 Bacteroidota bacterium
CTTCGCGCTCTTATTGCCAATATGGTAAAAGGAGTTTCGGAAGGATTTCAAAGAAAGCTGGAATTGGTCGGCGTTGGGTACCGCGCTGAAATGAAAGGGAAAGCGCTGCAGCTTGCCGTCGGCTATTCGCATCCGGTTGTGTTTCGCGCGCCGGAATCGATTAAAATTGAAGCACCGACTCAAACAAGCATTGTTATCAGCGGAAACGATAAACAGCTTGTCGGTCTTGTGGCGGCAAAAATTCGTTCATTCCGTCCGCCGGAACCGTACAAAGGAAAAGGTGTTAAATACGAAGGTGAATTCATCCGTCGTAAAGCAGGTAAAACAGCGGCAAGTGCAAAGTAACTAATTATTGATGACGAATTATGATTAAAAAAGATTATACAAAACGCCGGCTTCGCATTAAAGAAACAGTTCGCAAGAAAATTTTCGGCACATCGGAGCGACCGCGATTATCCGTCTATAGAAGTTTAAATGAAATCTACGGACAGATTGTTGATGATACCACCGGAAAAACATTGGTAGCGGTCTCTTCGCTTGCCAAAGATGTTCGAGAAGAGCTCCGCGCAGCAAAATCAAAATCTGAAAAAAGCGTTGTGGTCGGAAAAGTTCTTGCAAAAAAAGCGGCAGAGAAAAATATTACCAACGTGGTGTTTGATCGAAACGGATATTTGTATCACGGACGGATTAAGGCATTTGCCGACGGCGCACGCGAAGGCGGATTAAAATTTTAAGCTTGTCGGGTCGTCTAATGGCAGGACAGCGCCCTTTGGAGGCGTATGTAGAGGTTCGACTCCTCTCCCGACAGCAACTCTGAGTGGGATTTACACTAACATATAAATTTGAGGAACTATCTTGGCACGTATAAAAGCAGGTGAATTAGAATTAAAAGATAAATTGGTACACATTAATCGTGTTGCCAAAGTTGTTAAGGGCGGACGCCGTTTTAGTTTTAACGCTATTGTTGTTGTCGGAGACGGTAACGGTCATGTGGGCATTGGACTTGGAAAAGCGAACGAAGTCGCCGATGCAATTTCTAAGGGAACCGATGATGCGAAGAAAAATGTCGTAAAGGTAACGCTTGTGCGGGGAACCATTCCGCATGAAGTGATTGGAAAATACGGCGCCGGAAAAGTTTTATTGCGTCCGGCGACACCCGGAACCGGTCTTATTGCCGGCGGCGGCGTGCGGGCAATTCTTGAAATGGTGGGAGTAAAAGATATTCTTACAAAACAAATGGGTTCGGCAAATCCGCATAATGTGGTAAAAGCAACACTCGCGGCGCTTCTTTCGGTGCGCGATGCAAAATCGATTGCTGAAGAACGCGGTATGACCTTGCAAGAATTATTTCAAAACTAAGTGAGTACTTATGGCAGCACAAAAGAAAATAAAAATTACACAGATCAGAAGTTCGATTGATACGCTCGTAAAGCATAAAGCCACCATTAAAGCGCTCGGGTTAGGCAGACCGAATTATTCTGTTGTTCATACGGATACGCCGCAGATTCGCGGTATGATTAATTCCGTTCGTCACTTAGTAAAAGTTGAAGACGTTAATTCATAATTATTTTTTAATGCGAGCTCTCTTCCGGAGCGATAGTTATCCAAGGAAAATTAATGAAAGATATTTTAAGTAATCTTACGTACGCCAAAGGTTCACGGAAAAAGAAAAAACGAATCGGACGCGGACAGGGTTCAGGACACGGCGGAACAGCCACGCGCGGACATAAAGGACAAGGTTCCCGTTCCGGTTCCGGTTATAAAAGAAATTTTGAAGGCGGTCAGATGCCGCTGGTTCGTCGTATTCCGAAATTCGGATTTACGAATATTAACCGCATTGAATATGCCGTGGTCAATGTCGGGCTGCTGCAAAAGTGTGTTGATGATAAAAAAATATCCGATGAAAAAATAACGCCGGAAGTATTATACGCTCTCGGTATTGTTTCCAGCAAAAAAGCACTTGTGAAAATTTTGGGCGACGGGGAATTGAAAGCGAAGCTTGCGGTTACCGCGCACAAATTCAGCAAATCGGCTGCGGAAAAAATTAACAACGCCGGCGGAACAACTGCGGAAATTTCCGCAGAAAAATCTGCCGCCAAAAAATAGTGATTCTGAATAATGAGCAAACTTACTGATAACTTCAGAAATATTTTTAAGATTGATGAACTGCGGACAAGAATTGTTTTTACCGCAGCTCTTCTTATTGTTGTGCGTATCGGCGCTCACGTAACGCTTCCGGGAGTTGATGCGAGTGTGCTGACCGCTGCAATGCGAAATCAAACCAGCAATACGCTGTTCGGTCTGTATGATTTGTTTGTGGGGGGAGCGTTCAGTAATGCGGCGATCTTTGCGCTTGGTATTATGCCGTACATCAGCGCCTCTATTATTATTCAGCTGCTGGGTGCCGTTATGCCGTCTCTTCAAAAGCTGCAAAAAGAAGGGGAGAACGGAAGAAAAAAGATAAACCAATACACGCGCGTTGGAACAGTGATTGTCTCGCTGCTTCAAGCATGGGGTGTAAGCGTGAATTTGCAAAGTTTAAATTCTGCCGGCGCTGAAATTGTTCCGCTTCAAGTGCAGGGTTTTTTCTTTACAATGTCTACCATGATTTTTTTAACCGCCGGTACCGTTTTTATGATGTGGCTCGGCGAACAAATTACCGAGCGGGGAATTGGAAACGGAATTTCGTTGATTATCTTTATCGGCATTATTGCCCGCTTCCCGCATGCAATTTTGGATGAGTTTCAGTTGGTTCGTTCTGGCGCGCGGCCGATTATTATTGAACTGATTATTGTTGCGGCAATGGTTTTAATTGTTGCCGGTGTTGTAATGGTAACACAAGGTACGCGAAAAATTCCGGTGCAATATGCCAAGCGTGTTGTCGGCAGAAAAGTGTACGGCGGCGTTACGCAGTATATTCCGATGAGAGTGAATACTGCCGGAGTGATGCCGATTATTTTTGCACAGTCCATTATGTTTATTCCGAGTACAGTGTTAACATTTTTTCCCGAAAGCGAATTTGTGGGTTCAATAGCCGAATACTTTAATTACACATCATATACGTATGCATTCTTTTACGGATTAATGATTGTGTTCTTTACGTATTTTTATACTGCCATTGCATTTAATCCGAAAGACGTTGCGGAGAATATGCAGAAGAACGGCGGATTTATTCCCGGTATCAGACCAGGAACGCATACCTCGGAATTTATTGACAATATTTTAACAAAAATTACTCTGCCGGGTTCTGTGTTTCTGGCAATTGTGGCAATTCTTCCGGCGTTTATGATTCGGCTGGGAATTACCTCAAGCTTTGCGTCGTTCTTCGGCGGAACAAGTTTATTAATTATTGTCGGTGTCGGACTGGATACATTGCAACAAATTGAATCGCATCTTCTGATGAGACACTATGACGGATTTATGAAGAGCGGAAAAATTAAAGGCAGAATTGGCCGATAGTTCTTTGGAAAAGACTGAGGTATGGCAATCACGATTAAATCAGTAGATGAAATTGTGCTGATGCGTGAAAGCGGAAAAATCGTCAGCGAAGTTATTAAACTCATCGGAACATATATTACGCCGGGAGCAGTTACAAAGGAACTGGATCGCATTGCCGAAGAATTTATCCGCAGCTGCAATGCGGAGCCGGCGTTCAAAGGATACGGCGATCCGCGCAATCCGTTTCCGGCAACACTGTGTATCTCCGTTGACAGTGAAGTGGTTCACGGAATTCCGGGAAGCCGCGTGTTGAAAGAAGGAGAGATTGTTTCCATTGATGTCGGCGTGAAGAAGAACGGGTTTTTCGGCGACGGCGCATTCACCTTTCCGGTCGGTGAAATTTCTTTTGAGAAGAAAAAACTGATTGATGTTACGCGCGAATCGCTGCGCAAAGGGATTGAGAAAGCCGTTGAAGGAAACAGAATCGGAGATATCGGACATGCCGTTCAGCGGTGCGTAGAAAGCGCAGGATTTTCGGTTGTGCGTGATCTTGTGGGACACGGTGTGGGAAGAGAATTACACGAAGAACCGCAGGTGCCGAATTACGGAAAACCGAATAAAGGTGCGATTCTGAAAGAAGGAATGACGCTGGCAATTGAACCGATGGTGAACGCAGGAAAGTTTCAAGTGCATACGGCTTCAGACCTGTGGACAATAGTAACAAGCGATGGAAAACCATCCGCACATTTTGAACACTCGGTTGTTGTGCGAAAAGATAAAGCAGAAATCTTAAATCCGTTTTTATAGAACATGTCCAAACAAGGCGCGATAAAAATAGACGGCACTATTACCGATACGCTTCCCAATGCTTCTTTTAAGGTGAAGCTGGATAATGGCCACGAAATTCTTGCGCACATTTCCGGTAAAATGCGGATGAATTATATTAAAATTCTTGTCGGAGATAAAGTTACTGTTGAACTTTCTCCGTATGATTTAACCAAAGGCAGAATTACCTATCGTTATAAATAAGAGTGTGAAGGAACGACAATGAAAGTTCGAGCATCAGTAAAAAAATTGTGTGAAAACTGCAAAATCATCCGCCGTAAAGGGGTGGTGCACGTTATTTGCAAAAAAAATCCAAAACATAAACAACGTCAAGGTTAATCCGAAAGTTAGGAGAGTAATCAGTGGCTCGTATTGCTGGTGTAGATTTACCCAAAGGCAAACGTTCTGAAATAGGTCTTACGTACATTTACGGAATCGGCCGCACAACCGCGCTGGCCATTCTGGAAAAAGCGGGGATTGATAAGAACAAAAAAATTGGCGCCTTAACGGATGATGAAGTTAATAAAATCCGTACCATTTTACAAACCGATTATAAAACCGAAGGAGCAGCACGCGCTGAAGTTCAGATGAACATTAAGCGTTTAATGGATATCGGTTCATACCGCGGTCTTCGACATCGAAAAGGATTGCCGACTCGCGGTCAGCGTTCACGAACAAATTCTCGTACGCGCAAAGGAAAGAGAAAGACGGTTGCCGGTAAAAAGAAAGCCGTCGCGAAGAAATAATTAGTCTGAAAGGATAGTTTGTGGCGAAACAACAAGCAGCGCCGACAGCAGCGGCGAAGAAAAAGAAAAAAATTCATGTTGATGTGAACGGAAAAGCATTCATCCGTGCAACCTTCAATAATGTTATGGTAACGTTAACCGATACCTACGGCAATACGATTTCCTGGTCCTCTGCCGGAAAAAACGGATTTAAAGGATCTAAGAAAAATACGCCGTACGCCTCGCAGGTTTCCGCCGAGGCAGCGGCAAAAGAAGCGTACGATCTCGGTTTGCGTAAAGTGGAAGTTTTTGTGAAAGGTCCCGGCTCGGGACGCGAAGCGGCTATCCGCTCGCTGCAAACCGCCGGATTGGAAATTACTGCGATTCGGGATGTAACGCCGATTCCGCATAACGGATGCCGGCCTCCGAAACGCCGCAGAGTTTAACTATTTTATTTTTTATTTAAAAAGGATTAAGGTAAAGAATGGCAAGATATGTTGATGCCAGTTGTAAACTGTGCCGCCGTGAAAGAACAAAATTGTTTCTGAAGGGGGCAAAGTGTTACACAGAAAAGTGCCCGCTGGAAAAGCGAAATTTTGCTCCCGGACAGCACGGACAGTCACGCCGCGCAAAGGTTTCCGAATACGGCTTGCAGTTAAGAGAGAAACAAAAAATCCGCCGTATGTACGGACTGTTGGAATCACAGTTCCGTAATTATTACGAAAAGTCGCTTCGCCTCCGCGGAAAGCCGGGTGATAATTTGCTGCGGTTTCTCGAACGCCGTTTTGATAATGTTATTTACCGGCTCGGGTTTGCGCCTTCTCGGAAAGCGGCACGGCAGTTAATTATGCACGGACATTTTTCTATTAACAGCAATAAAGTTGATATTCCCTCTTACTTATTAGCCACCGGCGATGTGGTAAAAGTAAATGAAAAGAGCAAGAAGCTGGATATTATTCATGATGCAATGAAAAAAGTAAAAGATGCATCAATGTATCCGTGGCTCAGTTTGGATAAAGCCGCAATGACCGGAACGTTCTTACAAATTCCGGAACGCGCCGATATTCCGCTGAACGCCAATGAGCAGCTTGTTGTTGAGTTGTATTCTAAATAATTTATGAATGTTAAATCGAGGTCTTCGACCCGCAGGGAAACATAACCTATGAGTAACACCACATTTCAAATGCCCGAACGCGTAGAACTTGAAGAATCAACCGCCACCGAACGCTATGGTAAATTTATTTTTCAACCGTTGGAAAAAGGATACGGCGTCACCATCGGCAATTCGCTGCGCCGCGTTCTTCTTTCCTCTCTTCCCGGTTTTGCCATAACGGCAATTCGCGTCGACGGAATTGTTCACGAGTTTACCTCGCTGCCCGGTGTTGTGGAAGATGTCACCGATATGGTTTTAAACTTAAAACAAGTTCGGTTGAAAGCTACCAATAAAAAAATCGGTAAAGTAACGGTGCCGTTAAAAGGTCCCGGAAAATTTACCGCTGAAGATATTCAGAAAGCCAGCCCCGAAGTTGAAATTCTCAATCCGGAAATTCATATTGCGACGCTGAATAAGGATGCAAATTTTGAAATTGAACTTCGGATCGGCAGAGGAAAAGGATACGTAACGGCAGAAGAAAATAAAATGCCGGATCAGGTGGTCGGCTTAATACCGATTGATTCAATTTTTACGCCGATTGTCAACGTTCGCTATTTTATTGAATCGACACGCGTAGGTCAGCAGACCGATTATGAAAAATTAACACTCGAAGTAGAAACCGACGGTTCTATCAATCCTAAAGAAGCGGTTGCCTATGCCGGACGCGTGCTGCGTGATCATATTCAATTCTTTATTAACTTCGATACCTCTCTGGAAACAGAAAAAGAAGAAGTTGAACAGGATGCAGAAATCGCCCGGATACGAAAAATTTTAATTACGCCCGTGGATGAATTAGAACTCTCCGTGCGGTCGCATAATTGTTTACGGGCGGCGGATATTCGCACGCTCGGTGATCTCGTCCGCAAAGAAGAAGCAGAATTATTAAAGTTCCGAAACTTCGGACGTAAATCGCTTGCAGAATTAACGGCGATTGTGGATGAGAATAATCTCACCTTCGGAATGGATGTTGATAAATATTTGAAAGACAGCGAGTAAAGGAACAACACATGATACATGGCAGAGCAGGACGCAAACTCAAACGAACGGCAAGTCATCGTAAAGCAACATTAAATGCGCTGACAACCTCATTACTGCGTCATAAAAAAATTCGAACAACGCTTGCGAAAGCAAAAGAAACACGCATGGTTGTTGAAAAAATTATTACCCGCGCAAAAAATGCGGTCGCAAAAGAAACGGACGGCGCACCGAAAAATATTCACGCACGCCGCGAAGTAGCGCGACATATTAATGATAAAGAAGTTGTAAAAATGCTGTTTGGAGAAATTGCACAAAAAGTTGCCGCGCGTCCCGGAGGATACACCCGCGTTGTTAAACTCGGACAGCGTCTCGGCGACGGCGCACAGGTTGCACTTCTTGAGTTGGTTGATTACAATGCAGCGAAAGAGGAAACTAAACCGGCAGTAAAACAGGATCGTTCAAAACGTATCAACCAGCGTAAACGTACGAAGCAGGAAACAGAGCCGGCAGCCGCTGAGACCGCCCCTGAACCTGAAAATACTGAAGTTTCGACTGAATCGAAGTCGTAATTCAACAAGGATAGCGCAAGCTATCCTTTGTCGTTACATGAGTGTGTTGAATAATCGAACGAGAACAAATATGAAAATTTCTACAGTTGATTTCGTTGTAGGAGTGGCAAATCTTAAACAGCTTCCGAAAAATAATTTGCCTGAAATTATTTTTATCGGAAGGTCAAACGTCGGAAAATCTTCATTGCTTAATAAATTAAGCAACAGAAAAAGCATTGCCAGAGTAAGCGCCACGCCAGGTAAAACCCGCGAATTAAACTATTACCAGATTAACAAAAAATTTTATTTTGTCGATCTTCCAGGATACGGCTACGCAAAAGTTGCCGAACATGTGAAAGCCGGATGGACGCAATTAATAGAAGAATTTTTTAAAGGCAGAAAACAAATTGCCTTAGCGATTCAAATTGTTGATGCACGTTTGGGTCCCACAGAATTAGATAATACCATGATGGGATGGCTTGATTTTTATAAGGTGCCGTTCGTGCTTGTGCTGACAAAAGCCGATAAGCTGCCGAAGAATAAATTATTAATACAAATGAATAATGTCGGCGCTGAATTAAGTAAATATAAATATCTGTACGGCGTGCAGCCGTTTTCGGCGATTACCGGCGACGGCCGTAATGATTTAATGAAAATAATTCAGCAGCATATCGATGAGAAGGGAAAACTTTCATCGAAATTGGTTTCCTCGGCAGTAGCGTAACTACCCGCATACGCTTATTTCCAAATTCAATTCTTCTGCGCTACGCAGAAATTATTACCATGAAAAAAAGATTATTTACTCCCGGTCCGACTCCGATTCCGGAGTCGGTGCTATTAAAAATGGCGGAACCGATTATTCATCACCGTAATCCTGAATTTCGGGAAGTCGCGGCGCGGGTTAACAAAAACTTACAATATCTTTTTCAAACCGAACAGCCGGTTCTTACCTTAACCTCCTCCGGCACCGGCGGAGTGGAATCGACCTTCGTTAGTTTATTTTCTCCGGGCGATACTATTATTTCATGCAACGGCGGAAAATTCGGCGAACGCTGGGTGAACATGCCGCGCATTTTTGGAATTACGGTTGTTGAACTTTCCGTACCGTGGGGAAGCGTTCCCACGGAAGAACAGCTTCTGCCTCTCTTAAAAAAATATCCGGAAACAAAAGCGGTCTACCTTACGCACAGCGAAACATCCACCGGCGCAGCAACGGATATAAAAACACTTGCGCAGGTTATTCGCCGGAATTCCAACGCATTAGTGTGTGTGGACGGCATTACCGCGATCGGCGCGCATGAATTTCGTTTTGATGAATGGGGAATTGATGTCTGCGTTACCGGTTCACAAAAAGGATTAATGATTCCTCCGGGACTTGCCTTTGTGGCGTTAAGTCAGCGGGCAATTGCCGCACTGGAACATTCCGCCATTCCTAAATTTTATTTTGATTTGCGGAAAGCATTAAAATCGTACAAGGAAGATGATACGCCGTGGACGCCGGCAATTTCTCTCATTATCGGCGTTGATGACGCGCTGCAAAAAATTCGTGAAGAAGGAATTGAAAATATTTGGAAGCGTCACGAGCGCCTTGCCGCGTCTGTTCGCGCCGGCGTGCAGGCAGCCGGTTTAAAATTATTTTCTAATTTTCCTTCATATGCCGTTACGCCGGTGTGGCTTCCGGAAAATATTCAATGGAAGAAGTTTAATTCTCTCCTCAAAGGGAAATACGGAATTACCGTTGCGGGAGGTCAGGGAGCATTTAAAGAAAAAATTTTCAGAATCTCTCACTTGGGATATTATGACGAGTTAGATATGGTGACAGTGATCAGCGCCTTGGAATTAACATTGAACGAATGCGGATTTTCTCTTACCTTAGGTGCAGGAGTTGCTGCCGTGTTACATTCCCTTCAATCGAAATAAAGGATACCAATGAACGAAAAGATATTAATTACCGATCCCATTGAACAACGCTGCGTGGATATTTTAACGGGAGAAGGCTTTCAGGTTGACCTGAAGCCGGGGCTTCCGCCGGATGAAATTAAAAAAATTATCGGCGGTTATGCCGCGCTTGTTGTGCGGAGCGGAACGAAAGTAACTGCCGATATTATAGAGTCGGCAGACGCCATGCGCGTTATCGGACGCGCCGGCGCCGGCGTTGACAATATTGATTCCGAAGCGGCGACCAAAAAAGGAATTATTGTAATGAACACGCCGGGCGGGAATACTATTTCTACCGCCGAACATACCTTTTCCATGATGATGGCGCTTGCGCGAAATATTCCGCAGGCAAATGCAAGTTTAATTGCCGGTAAATGGGATAGAAAAAAATATACCGGAACGGAGCTGCAGGGAAAAACTCTCGGTATTATCGGGTTGGGAAAAATCGGAAAAGAAGTCGCGGCGCGTGCGCAGGCATTCGGCGTTCTCACCATCGGATACGATCCGGTGCTGGGTGCCGATGTGGCATCCAAAATGAATGTTGAACTTGTTTCGCTTGATGAAATTTATCAGCGTTCAGATTTTATTACCGTTCATACGCCGATGAGCAGCGAGACAAAAGGACTGCTGAATGACGAGACCATTGCAAAATGTAAAAAAGGAGTCCGCCTCATCAACTGTGCTCGCGGCGGAATTATTGATGAAGGCGCGCTGCTGCGTGCGCTCGAAAGCGGACATGTTGCCGGCGCCGCGCTTGATGTATATATAGAAGAACCGCCGAAAAACAGTGCGCTGATTCAACATCCTAAAGTGGTTGCCACGCCGCATCTCGGCGCATCAACGGAAGAGGCGCAGGAAAAAGTTGCCGCTCAAATTGCCGAGCAGATTGCCGACGCTTTAAAAGAGAGAAAAATTATCGGTGCGGTAAATGCTACCGCGCTGCAGGCGGGAATTCCCAATGAAATAAAACCGTTTCTGCTGCTTTCGGAAAAGCTCGGCAAACTGCAGGCACAGGTAATGAAAGGACAATTACAAGAAATTTCCGTACGGCTGAGCGGAGAATTTCTTCATAAATATTCCGAACTGTTAAAAGCCGGCGTGCTGTGCGGATTGTTTTCAAAATTAATGGCGGAGCCGGTAAATTATATTAACGCGCCGCATCTTGCTTCTTCCAAAGGAATTCGTGTCAGCGAAATAAAAGATAATGACGGAGGCGATTACACCAATTTAATTTCCGTTCGTTATCAAACCGATGCGGAATCGAGAACATTTTCCGGAACGGTCTTTGCCGGTACGCATTTGAAAATTGTCCGGCTCGACCGGTATTTTGTTGAAGGAACGCCGGAAGGGACATTTCTCTATTATACAAATATCGACCGGCCGGGAATGCTGGCAAACGTGGGAACAATTCTTGCAAAGGCAAACATTAATATCGGCGGACTTTCGCTCGGAAGAACGGCGCGCGGCGATATCGCATTAACGGTTGTCAGCGTTGACCATCCGATTCCGAATGATATTTTGGAACAGATTAAAAAAGTTGACGGCGTGTTTGACGCTAAAGTTGTTGAGTTGTAATTCTCTTTTATATTAATCAAATTCATCCCCGGAAGTTTCTCGGGGATTTTTGTTTTTAAATATGCTCTCGGTATATTGCCGTATGAATATTCTGTTCGCTTTTCTTTTGTTAATGAAACTAACCGCCGCGGCACAAGATTCTTCTTCCGCAGTTGTAGTTGAAGATATGCTGGGGAGTTTTGACGATGCGGCAAGTCTTTCCATTGCTCCAAATGGTATTGCCTTTGTTGCCGATAAACATTCTTCAAAAATTTATTCTCTCTCGTTTCATAACCAACAGATTCGCTCCTTCGGCGGAAGCGGCTGGGGAGAGTATGCCTTTGATACGCCGGTTGATGTGACGGCAACATTCTTGCTGGAGCTGTTCGTTGTTGACCGGAATAACCGGCGCGTACAGCAGTTTGACCGAACGTTGAACTTTGTGCAAAGTTACGACGAAAATCTCGACGCGCGGACAATCGGAAAATTTCTGCCGCAGTCCGCGGCGATTTCCCGCGCCGGAAATCTCTTTATTCTCGAACTCGACGGCAAAAGAATTTTAAAACTCAACGGACGCAAACAGATTGAAAAAATATTCGGCATTATCAGCGACGGAAAAGGAAGACTGCAGATGCCGATTGATCTTTCCATTACCGACGCCAATCAGGTATTCGTGTTAGATGATTATACGGTAAAAATGTATGATGAATACGGCAATTATATCAGCTCAGTTCTGCTGAAAAAAGATACGAAATGGAAAACGCTTTCAACCTTTTCAAACGGTTTTCTTGTTACTTCACCGCAGGAAATTTTGCTGTTTTCTAACGAGAATACGCTGCTTTCAACTCTTCAGATGCAAAACTTCTTCGGAATGAACAGTGAAGAGCGCTTTGTCGATGCCGCGCTGGTCGATACAAAACTCTATGTGTTAACGCAACATCATCTGTATCGCTGTTCAATTCAGCCGTAACGAGCGGTTGGCTTTCCCGAAAAATCTTTCCTATATTAGCTCATCACAAGATATTACGTATAGCGTTTTATGACTGTAGAACTTCTTGCACGAATTCAATTCGCCTTTACCATTGCCTTTCATTACCTCTTTCCGCCGTTATCCATCGGACTTGGTGTCGTATTAGTAATTATGGAGGGACTTTACCTTAAGACGAAAAATATTCTGTACGAACAGATGGCAAAGTTTTGGGTAAAAATTTTCTCTCTCACTTTTGCTATGGGTGTTGCAACGGGAATTGTTATGGAGTTTGAATTCGGCACCAACTGGGCTACCTATTCGCGTTATGTCGGTGATGTGTTTGGAAGTGCGCTTGCCGCCGAAGGTATCTTTGCATTTTTTTTAGAATCCGGTTTTCTTGCGGTATTGGTATTTGGCTGGAACAAGGTCGGTCCTAAAATGCATTTCTTTTCTACCTGTATGGTATCGCTCGGTTCAATGATGAGCGCAGTGTGGATTGTTGTGGCAAATTCATGGATGCATACTCCGGCAGGTTATCACATTGTGGGTGAAGGAAGCAATGCCAGAGCAGAGATAACGGACTTTTGGGCAATGGTATTTAATCCTTCTTCGGTGGAACGATTACTGCACACATTATCCGGGGCGTGGCTTGCCGGCGCAACGTTGGTGCTCAGTGTCAGCGCTTACTATCTTTTAAAAAAACGGCATAAAAAATTTGCACAAGCGTCATTCAAAATCGGTTTGGCGCTGTTAGTCTTCGCATCACTCTTTCAATTGGTTACCGGCGATATTAGTGCGGTCGGCGTCAGTAAAAATCAGCCGGCAAAGCTGGCGGCAATGGAAGCACATTATGATTCATCGGCGGCGGCGGATCTCTATCTTTTCGGCTGGGTAAACGATAACGATGAAAAAGTGGAATTCGGTATTGCCATTCCCAAACTGCTGACCTTTCTCATTCACGGAAATTTCACCACGCCCGTACGAGGATTAGATGCGTTTCCCCGTTCCGACCGCCCGCCGACGGCTGTAGTGTTTCAAACCTATCACATTATGGTGGCAATCGGATTTGCATTAATCGCATTATCCCTTCTTGGCGTTTATTTATTATGGCGGAAAAAAATATTTTCACACACAATGGTGCTTCGTCTGTTTCTTTTTTCTGTGCTGCTTCCGCAGATTGCAAATCAAGCGGGGTGGTTTACGGCAGAGATTGGACGCCAGCCGTGGATTGTGTACGGATTGCTGCGAACCGCCGATGCATTTTCTAAAAATGTTCACAGCAGTCAAATAATTTTTTCATTAATTCTGTTCGGAATTATCTATTTTATCCTTTTTATTCTTTTTATTTTCCTGCTCGATCAAAAAATAAAACACGGGCCCGAAGAAGCATCGGAGATTCCGTCGGAGTTTGAACATCAAAAACAACTCTTTGCATCATAATGGAATTTATTGGAATTGATTTACCTCTTGTCTGGTTTATTCTTATCGGCGTCTTGCTGACGGGCTATGCAATTCTTGACGGGTTTGATCTTGGAGTCGGCGCATTGCATCTCTTTACAAAAACTGATGAGCAGCGCCGAATTATGATTAATGCAATCGGCCCGGTGTGGGACGGGAATGAAGTATGGCTTGTTACCGGCGGCGGTGCGTTATTTGCCGCCTTTCCGGCAGTCTATGCTTCGGTCTTTTCCGGATTATATACGGCATTTATGTTACTGCTGGCAATGTTAATTTTTCGCGCCGTAGCAATAGAGTTTAGAAGTAAGCAGCCGATGAAATGGTGGCGTTCGTTGTGGGACGGCGCCTTCAGTATTTCTAGTATCTGCACGGCGCTGCTGATGGGAATTGCGCTTGGAAATATCATTATCGGCGTTCCGCTGAACGGTACAAAAGAATTTTCCGTATCCTTGCCGTCATTATTAAATCCGTACGCGCTGCTTGTCGGCATAACAACGGTTGCATTATTTATGATGCACGGCTCCATTTATGTTGTTATGAAAACCGTCGGTGAAATGCAGCAGCTTATCCGTCAATGGGTGAACAACACAATTATCTTTTTCATTATCTGTTACGCCGCTACAACAATGGCAACATTAATTTATATGCCGCACATGGCAGAACCGTTCAAAAATCATCCGCTGCTTTTTGTACTTGCTCTCTTGAATATGCTGGCAATTGCCAATATTCCGCGCGAAATCCATCACGGCAATGAGTTTCGCGCTTTTTTATCATCATCGGCAAGTATTGCCGCATTCCTTGCGCTTTTTGCAATAGGAATTTTTCCCAATCTTGTTATTTCTTCACTCTCTCCGGAATTTAATTTGACAATTTATAATGCCTCATCTTCTCAAAAGACATTGCGTATTATGCTTACTGTTGCTATCATTGGTATCCCGTTTGTGCTTGCCTACACCGTTACCGTCTATTGGATTTTTAGGGGAAAAGTAAAACTTGATGCCATGAGTTATTAGGAAGCAGAGCATTCGACTCAAGAAGAAAAATACGT
>JACFMZ010000076.1:0-6299 GCA_019455105.1 Bacteroidota bacterium
CGGCATCGGTTGCTGCTTTTACCGCTCCAACATCGCCGCGAACCATAACGGTAACATACCCGCCGCCGATTTGTTCTTTTCCGATAAGCGTAACTTTTGCGGCTTTTACCATTGCGTCGGCAGCTTCAATAGCTCCGACAAGTCCCTTTGTTTCAACCATTCCAAGTGCATCAAGTGAATAATCCGGCATAAAAAATCTCCTGTAAAATATTGTATAGTGGATGTTTATGGTAGAAAATATAACGACTGTTCAGTCGAGAGTCAATAATGAATGTAAAAATAGATTTATTGTATGTCAGCTGTTTTTGAAGTATCTTGATGAAAATTTTACCTACAATATTTATACCTCTATGGCAGCAAAGAAGAAAGAAAAAACCGTAAAGACCGGAAATGATATACTTCCGGCAAAGTATCAGCATCTGGCTTCGGTGCTGACAATTTTTTTATCTCTTGTCATCTTTTTTCATGAAATAGTGTTTGACGGAAAAACATTTGTCGCCGCCGATACCGTGGCGTCAAAAAGTTTTGAAACGTTTATTAAAGATGCAGAACAAGAACAGATTGCCCCGCTGTGGAATCCCTATATTTTTTGCGGCATGCCGGGCGTTGCCAGTCTTATGGTTGGGGGTTCAAGATCCTATGATATTTCTGCAACGGTTTTAGGATATTCTTCCAAGCTTTTTAGTATTCTCGTTCACTCACCGGAAGTCGGATGGGAGTTATTTTACTACTTTCTGCTGGGAACAGGCTTCTATTTCTTTGTGTATGATAAATTAAAAAGCAAAATTGCCGCGCTTTTTTCCGGACTTGCCGTAATGCATTCCACGTTTGTGATTATTTTAATAATGGTCGGACATATGACCAAGGTTCCCGTGATCGCATTTTTTCCGTGGATTTTTATGATAACCGAACGACTGAGAGAAAAATTCAGTTTTGCGTATCTGCTGGTGCTGATTTTTCTTATTCATTTTATGCTCCTTCCCGGACACATACAAATGATATTTTATGTCTATCTGGTATTAGGTTTTTATTATCTTTTCTTTTTCATCTACGCGTTAATTAAAAAATTAGAATGGAAAGGAATTTTGCGTTCGGGAATTATTCTTGCCGCAGCAACCGGAATTGCATTTCTCATGACGGGAGACCAGTATTTTTCGACGCTGGAATATTCAAAATATTCAATGCGCGGTTCCAATCCTATTGTTCCTTCGCAGCAAGCTGCCGAAAAAGGTTCGGCGAACGGCGGATTAGATTATGATTATGCAACGCAATGGTCGTTTTCACCGGGAGAAACATTTACATTTCTCATTCCGTCTCTCTACGGTTTTGGAAACACAAAGTATCAGGGAGTGTTAACACAAAATCAAGAGATAAAAATTAACACCTATTACGGTCCGCAGCCGTTCACCGATGCGCCTCAATACATGGGAATTCTTGTGCTTGTGTTGGCAGGCATTGGATTTTGGAAAAATAGAAAAGATCCGTTTGTTATTTTTCTTTCCGTGGTTATTCTTCTTTCGCTGCTGATTTCCTACGGCAAGGAATTCTCTCTTCTGTTTGATTTAATGTTTAATTATTTTCCGATGTTCAACAAGTTCCGCATTCCTTCCATGATTTTGATTCTCGTGCAGATGCTTCTTCCGGTTTTAGCCGGTTATGGATTTGTTTCCCTTGTGAACGGCGTGCGGAGTGAACAAGAACAGAAACAATGGATGGTCGCGGCGGGAATTTTCGGCGCACTGCTGGTTTTTTCGTTTATTGCCAAAGATTTTTTTATTTCAATCTACGAAGGATTCTTTTCAAAAGAGCCGTTTGTTCAGCGCGGCTACCAGGATGCTGTGGCGGCGGAATTATTTAAATTTGTCTCTCAAAAGGTCGCCTCGGATATCAGTATTTTATTTTTACTGCTGGCGGCGCTCTGCGGCGGAATGTATTTGTATTGGAAAGGAAAAATATCCTTCAATATTCTTTCGGCGGGAGTTGTTCTTTTTATGCTGTTTGATTTGTGGCGGGTAAATTCTCAGCCGATGGATGCGCAGCCGCACCACGCAGCCAGCAGCTATTTTGCCGCGCCGAATTTTGTAAAATTTCTTCAGCAGGATACAACATTGTACCGCACGCTTCAATTTGAAAACGGACAGCCGCCGTACGATAATACGCTGGCATATTGGAGAATTGAAAGCGCCTACGGTTACAGCGGAACAAAAATGCGTCAGGTGCAGGATATGTACGATGTCTGCGGAATCGGCAATCCGCTTCTGTGGAGTTTAATGAATGTGAAATATATTATTTCAAACCAAAACGATTCGAGTCAGATGCTTTTGCCGGTCTATCGCGGAGATAAAAATATATTTATGAACTCAATGGCGCTGCCGAGAACATTTTTTGTCGATTCGTATCAGGTGAAATCCGGAATTGAAATATTAAATTCCATTAAGCAGATGAATTTTCATCCGATGCAGGTCGGTTATTTTATGGAAGACCCGAAGATAACGGTTGAAGCGCCGGCGGCGGGAGCAAAAGCAGAAATTACGCACTACGGAATTCAGGATCTTGAGATTCAGGTTCACGCCACAGGGAATAATTTATTGTTTCTCAGTGAAGCATGGTATCCGGAAGGATGGAAAGCATTTCTAGACGGAAATGAAATTCCGATTTACCGGATGAATTATATGTTCCGCAGCGTTGTTGTTCCTGCGGGCGATCATTCGATTGTGATGAAGTTTGAACCCAAAGGATTTTATTTCGGCAAACAGTTAAGTTTGTGGATTAATATTCTTTCAATACTCGGATTAGGATATTTCGGTTTTATATATTTCAGCAAAAGAAAGCAACAATCCAAAGCGTAACGTCTATTGGTTAATTTTTCGCCTACTTTAAAAAAAATACTTTCTAACCTTACCTGGCTTTCCGTTGACAGAGTCGTTCGTCTTTTCGGCGCCGTCGTCGTCAATGCAATGCTCGTTCGATATTTAGGTCCGGAAAAGAATGGTATCTATAGTTTTGCGCTTGCATTTGTCGGAATGTTTGCTCCGTTGGCAACTCTTGGGCTCGATGCTATTGTTATTCGAGATATTATCCGCGTTCCTGAAAGAAAAAATGAAATTCTTGGTTCTGCCTTTGGTCTCCGGCTGACAGGGGCGCTCTCTGCTTTTATATTTGCCGTTATCGGCATTTATCTCACCCGCCCTGATGACCGTCTTACTCAATTACTGGTGCTTCTTTCCGCTTCTGCGACAATCTTTCAAGCGTTTGATGTGATTGATTATTGGTTTCAATCTCAAGTGCTATCAAAATATACGGTGTACGCAAGAAATATCGCATTTATTCTGCTGAATGCCGCTAAAATTATTTTCATTTTTGCCAATGCCGAATTATATATTTTTGTATTATTAAGTTCGCTGGAGTTTTTAGTTGCCGCTTGCGGTTTAGTTGTTGTCTATCAGCAAAACGGATTTTCGGTTCTACAGTGGAGGTTTCGTTTTGATTTCGCCACAAGCCTTCTTACGAACAGCTGGCCCATTATTATTTCCGATCTTGCTGTCTTTGCACAGATTCGAATTGACCAGGTTATGATCGGCCAATTTCTTTCCAATACTGACGTGGGATATTATGCGGCAGCGCAAAAAGTTTCCGAGCCGCTCAATTTTATTCCGATGATCATCATGAGTTCTGTTTTTCCGGTTATTGTTAAAACAAAAGAATGGAGTGAAGAAGAATATAACAATCGCATGACGAACTTATACCGGCTAATGTTTATAATTTGTATGCTAATCTGTATTCCGCTGGCGGTATTCAGTTCACAAATTGTCCATATTTTATATGGAAAAGCATTTGCGTTTTCCGGAACGCTTCTTTCACTGCTTATCTGGTCTCGGTTTTATACGTTCTTCGGTACGGCAAGAAGTATTTTTATTTCTACAGAAAACTTATTTAAGCACGCCCTTATTTGTTCTGTTTCGGGAATCATTGTCAGCGTTACGGCAAATTATTTTCTTCTTCAGGCTGTTGGAATCTACGGTTCTATTATTGCTACACATTTAGGATTTCTTACTACCATCTTTATTATTGACGGAATTTCCAAACGGACACGAGTAAATTTTAAATCTATGATTTTGGGAATAACAACATTTTATAAATTTAAAATTTCATAAGAGGAAGAGAATGGGATTTTGGAAAAAAATGCTGCCGCCGTTACTGTGGAAGCCGCTGAATGAAATTCGAAAAGATCATTTTCCAAATCGAAGCGTTTCATATTCCGGAGAAGGGGAAGATTTAATTCTGGCAAAAATTCTGCATAATGTTTCCCGCGGATTTTATATTGATATCGGGTGTTATCATCCCAAGCTCAATTCGAATACCTACTACTTTTACCGGCGCGGCTGGAACGGAATAAATATTGATGCAAACCCTGAAAGCATAAAAATATTTAACAAGTTAAGACCCAGAGATATTAATATAAATATCGGCATTGCCGAAAATGAAACTGAGCTGACGTATTATATTTTTAATGAACCCGCCGTTAATACCTTTTCCCAAGCATTACGGGAAGAGAGAGAAAAAATTTCCTGGCTGAAACTGCTCGACTCGAAAAAAATATCCGTGCGCCCGCTTGCCGAAGTGTTAGACGCAGCCGTCGTGCCGCCGGTGATTGATTTTATGGATATTGATGTGGAAGGGTTAGACATGGAAGTCCTGCGTTCAAATAACTGGCAGAAATATGCTCCGCGGGTTATTCTGGTTGAAGATCAGCAGACCTCAGTAAACAGTTTTGAAGAGTTGGAAACATTTCAATTTCTATCGTCACACGATTACTCGCTGCTTTCAAAAACATTCAGCACATTAATTTTTGTTCACCGGACTTTTTTAAAAGAACTGGTATGATACGAAGAATAAAAAATAGTATTTGGAGTGTGTTAAACTTTCTCGGTGTTGCCGGAATACTTCAACTTTCATGGAAAGGAAAATATCTTTCTGAAAAAGGATGGTTGAAGAGTTTTCGTCTTAAACGTTCTATTGATAAAAACGGGAAACCGATTCCATGGTGCACTTATTCATTTATTCAATTTATTGAACCTCGGTTAACAAAAGAAATGGATGCCTTTGAGTTCGGCTGTGGAAATTCTACGCTATGGTATGCCGAAAGGATAAAAAGCATTAAAGCGGTTGAACATGATCAGCAGTGGGCGAATTTTATTCAACCCCTGCTTCCTGTTAATGCAAAAATAATTTTTCGTTCGTTAATGGCAAACGACGAATACAGCGGCGAAGTAAATATCGATGGAAAAAAATACCACATTATTATTATCGATGGAAGAAACAGAAATCAATGCACCTATCAGGCGGTTCAATCACTGGCTGCCGATGGAATAATTGTCTTTGATAATTCCCAGATTTCTGAATATGCCCCGGCAATGGAATTTCTGCATCAGCAGAATTTTCGCCGAATTGATTTTTTTGGAATGCTTCCAATTGTGCCAACTGAAAACTGTACAACAATTTTTTATCGCCCGAATAACTGCCTGAATATTTAACGTCGTTTTCTTTTTTTATGAAAGTTTTATTTACATTCAGCGGCTTACCGCATTACTATAACCCCATACTGAACCGTCTTAATGCGGTAAAAGGTATTGAGATTCACGTTGTTGTTCCTAAAGAACAAAGCAGCGCGCTGGGCTCCGGCGTTCATCAATCAAAAGAGAATATCGAGTTTACGGTTCATTATCTTGAAGAGTACAAAGCCTATTACGGAAAAAATTATTTTCGAAATTTTGTCCAATTCCTAAAGCAAGAAAAACCAGACATTATTGTTACGGCATGGCCCTACGTTTTAGCATTTCTTCTTCACGCGCCGTTAATCTTCTTTATAAAGAGAACCGGAACAAAGGTTATCTTAAAAGAAATTCCTTTTCAAGTTCCGCTGTATCATAAAGTAAAAGAATATTATCACACGGGAAATTTTTTTTCCGAAGAAGCGGACGTCTCCGGTGCGGATTCGACAAAGCCCGGATTTTTGAAATATCTAATCAATACTATGCTGCGGAAAATGTTTTACTGGCGGATGGATGCCTTTGTAAATTACGTTGAGGAAGCGTACGAGATTATTTCCAGCTATGGAATTCCAAAAGAAAGAATTTTTATTACGTATAATTCGCCGGATACTGATTATTTGCTTTCTGTGAACGAGCAGTTGCATTCACATGAGCCGCTTCTTCCGGCTAATCCTTACAGAATAATTCATATCGGAAGATTGGTGTATTGGAAGCGGGTTGATTTGCTGTTCAAAGCAGCGGCAATTG
>JACFMZ010000076.1:6309-14660 GCA_019455105.1 Bacteroidota bacterium
TTCCGCAGTTGGAAGTTGTGGTTATTGGAGACGGACCGGAAAAAAATAATCTGCACGCGCTGGCAGAGCGGCTGGGAATACAAACCCATGTCCGCTTTACCGGAAGCCTTTATGATTCAATGACCATAGGAAAATATTTACAGGAATCTTCTTTGTATGTTCTGGCGGGCATGGGAGGATTATCTATTAATGAGGCAATGTGTTTTGGGAAACCGGTTATTTGTTCGGTCTGCGACGGAACGGAAAAAAAACTTGTGCGGGAAGATTATAACGGAAAATATTTTCAAAGTAATGATGAACAGGATCTTGCCCGGGTTATTGAAACACTTCTTTCTCAACCAAAGATCATTCAAGAAATGGGAGCCCGTTCACTTGAAATTATCCGCAACGAAGTGAATGTTCATGTCGTTCTGCGAGGATATGTACAGGCTTTTTCGTATGTTCTAAAGACACCGATTCATTTATAATTGTTAAACAGTATGACGATTGACACTCCAGGCAATAACGATAACCGCAATTATAATTATTCCGATTTTCCCGAGGGAGAGCGGGCTGAGTATGCAATTATTACCGAGTTGATACCGCCTCATTCATCGGTTGTGGATTTAGGCTGCGGAAACGGTGAATTACTGCTGCGTCTGAAGAAAGAAAAAAATGTCAACGGCATCGGGGTTGAACTTTCGGAAAGCGGCGTTGAAATCTGTAAGAAAAAAGGGCTTCATGTTCAACAGGGAAAGATTGACGAGACCCTTCCGTTTTCCGATAATCAGTTTGATTATGCGGTGTGCAATGTTACCATTCAAATGGTACTCTATCCGGAAATTTTATTCAAGGAAATGAAACGGATTGCCCGCTTTCAAATTATTTCGTTTCCGAATTTTGCTTTCTGGAAAAACCGGATGGAATTATTATTTGCCGGACGAATGCCGCGGAAAATGCTGTTCGGATATTCGTGGTATTCTACCGGGCATATTCATCAGCTCTCTCTTTCGGACTTTTATGAACTGCTAAAAGCCATCGGAGGCATGCAGGTGAAGCAGATGCGTTTTCATTCGCCTTCGAATTTCATTAAAAATATTCTTTTAAAATTATTTCCGAATCTGTTTCAGCATATTATAATTTTTTACCTTGAAAAGAAATAGCGCCAATGGGTATAGTGACGAACATTATTAAAAAAGAACAGTTCAATCCCGGTATTATCGGTATTTTTACCAATCCGTTTTTCTTTTCCCGACGGGGATTGTATAAAGCCATGGCGATGGCAGGAAAAGAACTGTACGGAAAATTATTGGATGTCGGCTGCGGC
Source organism: Bacteroidota bacterium (assembly GCA_019455105.1). Taxonomy (GTDB): domain Bacteria; phylum Bacteroidota; class Ignavibacteria; order UBA10030; family UBA8401; genus JACFMZ01. The sequence goes on from JACFMZ010000076.1 coordinate 7,616, forward strand.
ACGAAACCGTACGAGCCGTATCTTACGGTGAAGGAATATATTGGAATTGAAATTGATACGGAGAGAAGCCGAAAAACTTCAAAGGCGGATTATTTTTATAACGGAAAAACTTTTCCGTTTAACAATGAAGAATTTGATTCGGTGTTGGCAAATGAAGTTTTTGAACATGTCTTCAATCCCTCGGAATTTCTTAAAGAAATAAACCGCGTGTTGAAAAACGGGGGAGTCTTTCTTCTCACCGTTCCGTTTGTGTGGGATGAGCATGAACAGCCGCACGATTATGCGCGGTATACCTCGTTCGGATTAATACACATTCTTCAGGAACATGGATTTGAAATTATCCGTTCGCTGAAAAGCGTGCAGGATGTGCGGGTTATCTTTCAGCTTTGGAATGAATATTTATATAAAAAAACATACGTCGAACATCCGGTTCTTCGCCAGATTCTAAACACCGTAATTATTTCACCGTTTACAATATTAGGGCTGCTTCTCTTTTGGCTTTTCCCGAAAAATGAAGATTTATATTTGGATAACGTAATGGTGGCGCGAAAGGTCAACAATGTATAATTTCTGCACGCTCTTCGATTCCAATTATTTTTCGCGCGGATTAACATTGTATCGCTCATTGGAAAATGTATGCAAAAATAGTTTTCATTTATATATTTTTGCGTTTGATGAAATTGCATTGAATGTTCTTAAACAACTTCAACTAAAACACGCGACGATTATTTCTCTGCAAGAATTTGAAGACGAAGAATTATTGAAAGTAAAACCGACACGAAATCGTGCGGAATATTGCTGGACGGCTACCTCATCTACGATTTTATATGTAATAGAAAATTACAGCGTTGAGATGTGCACATATCTCGATGCCGATATGTTTTTTTATTCTTCACCCAAACCATTGTTTGATGAAATGGGAGAGAAATCAATTTTAATTACCGAGCATCGCTATTCGCCGCGCTATAATAAGGAAGCAAAAACGGGAATTTACTGCGTGCAATTTGTTTCATTTAAAAATGATGAGCGCGGATTAACTGCGCTGAAATGGTGGCGCGACCGTTGCATCGAATGGTGCTACGCGCGCTTTGAAGATGGTAAATTCGGCGACCAAAAATATCTCGACGATTGGACGACGCGCTTTGAAGGAGTGCATGTACTGCAGCATCTCGGCGGCGGCGTGGCGGCATGGAATGTACAGCAATATGAATTTTTTAAAAAAGAAAACGCACTATATCTGCGGGAAAAGTTAACAGGCAGTGAATTTTCGGTTGTTTTTTATCATTACCATTATCTGCGATTCTTTACGGACGGACTGGTGGAATTAGGAAGAAGAGTGCTGACGGAAAATGTTCTTGAGAATCTCTACGCGCCGTACATTCAAACGCTTGTTAATGTTCAAAAGGAAATTGAAAAAATAGACAATTCGTTCGATGCAAACGGCGCGGCTGAAAATAATTTTTCATGGAAGAAACTAATTCTGTATATTTATAGAAAAGCGTTCGGCATTTATAATATTTATCCGTTAGAAAAATTCTTTCCTTCAAAATTATAAAGAACTGTTTTCTTCTATGGCGTATTTACTTCAACTCAAAACCCATTCCGATAAGCGCGGAAATCTTACGGTGATTGAAAAAGAAATTCCGTTTCCGGTGAAACGCACATTTTACATCTACGGCGTGGATGATTCCGTGCGGGGCGGGCATCGCCATCATACGACGTATCAGGCGTGTATCTGCGTGCATGGAAGCTGTATTGTGTCGAATAACGATGGAAATATTAAACAGGATTTTGTGCTTGATCATCCCAGCAAATGTTTAATTCTTGAGCCGCGCGACTGGCACACGATGCATCATTTTTCCCGCGATGCCGTATTTCTGGTTTTTGCTTCGGAGCTCTTTGATCCGAAAGATTATATTTACGAACCGTACCCGTCACAATGATTGAATACGAAAATTTACGAAAATCCAACGAACCGTTTTACGCAGAATACCAAAATATTTTCTCCGGTATTTTGGAAAGCGGCTGGTTTGTACTGGGAAATTCCGTAAAAAATTTTGAAGAAGAATTTGCCCGCTTTGTTACAATGCCGCATGCAATTGGTGTTGCGAACGGATTGGATGCGCTAATTCTTGCTCTGCGTGTTTTAAATTTTGAAGCCGGTTCGGAAATTCTCGTTCCTTCCAATACGTATATTGCCACCATTCTTTCAATTCTTCAATGCCGGTTAAAGCCGGTGCTGATTGAGCCGGATATTCAAACGTATAATATCAATCCTCAAAAAATTGAAGAAGCAATAACAAAAAAAACCAAAGCAATTATGGTGGTGCATTTGTACGGAAAAGCGTGCGAAATGGATACCGTAACGACGCTTGCACGGAAATATCATCTGGAAGTGATTGAAGACTGCGCGCAGTCGCACGGAGCAATGTTTAAAGGAAAAATGACCGGCTCGTTCGGTATTGGTGCTTTTAGTTTTTATCCGACCAAAAATCTCGGCTGTCTTGGAGATGGCGGCGCCGTTACAACCAGCGATGAAGACTTCGCCCGCAACATACGAATGTATCGCAACTACGGCTCAGAAAAAAAATATTACAACGAAACAATAGGAGTAAATTCCCGGCTGGATGAAATTCAGGCAGGTTTTTTATCGGTAAAACTAAAACATCTGCAGCGCATTACGGAACACAAGCGGAAACTCGCTTCGTTGTATCAACAGGGATTGAAGGAAGATTTTATTACGCCGCAGGTTCATCCGGATTATTTTGATGTCTTTCATATTTACAATGTGCGTCATCCCAAACGCGATGGATTGAAAGAGTTTTTATTAAAGAATGAGATTAAAACCGAAATTCATTATCCCGTTCCGCCTCACAAGCAAAAAGCAATGGAAGGAATATTTGGTAAACAAGAATTTCCGATTGCCGACGAAATTCATGCCACAACGCTCAGCCTGCCGATTTCATTCGGAACAACAGAAAGCGAAGTGCTGAAGGTAATAGAAGTAATGAATAAATTTTAAGGTTAAAAAGAGAAAATATTTTTTGCAGCAAGTGGTATTTTCTTCCCGTCTTTTTTTTTCGGAGGGAATTATTTTTTTAAAGATTCATTGTTGCAGCAGTGCAAAGAAGGTTATTTTTCGGTAAGCGAAAGGGACATTATTCCGGCAAGTTTTTCCGCAATAATTTCTCTGCTGAATTGTTTGGCAATTTCAATATTCGGCTGCGCGGTATCAACGCTGGTAAAAATATCTTCTGCTGAATATTGATACGGAAAAACTTTTCCCGCACCGGCTTGAGCAATTATCTCTTCCACTTCTTTATTATCATCGCCGAAGGCGATAATTTTATTTCCGGTCCGGAGATATTCAAATAATTTTCCCGGAACGTGGCGCTTTTCCGTTGCGCAGACCAGCAGATAATCCGCATTCAGCATTTCCGTTACCGCTTCGTTGTAGGGAAGAAAGCCGATAAACTCCGTCACCGCCGAAAGGTTGTGATCTTCAATGGCTTTACGAATTCCCGGACTGACCGTTCCGACAAACCGCAGCTGAAGTTTTCTTCCCCTGGCGATTTCCGATTGAATTGTTTTCCATAAGCCGGGAGGATTTTGATAATCAAAAATATTTCCGGCGTGAAGAAGAATTTCCATTCCTTCTTTTTTTTGCTTTTTTCTGCCAGCAAATATTTCTTCATTGTAGCCCCAATACAGCACATTGGTTTTCTTTTCCAGCCACGGATATTTTTTATGGTAATCTTCTTCTGTTCCTTTGGTAACGAAAATAACTCTTTCGGCATTTGCTAAGGTTGAGCGCTCAAAATAATTATCCAGCGCGAGCGTGACAGGCGTGCGCTTAAAATTTTTGTAATAAATAATATCTACCCACGGATCAATTAGAACAGGAAAGTGCTGAATGTTATACTGCCTGCTTAATTTTTTTCCGATTAAATGCGAACTGTGCGGCGGACCGATGGAAACAATTGCATCAATTTTATGGTCTTTCAAAATTTTACGTGCGCCATCCATTGCAGAAAAATTCCAGCCGATTCGTGCGTCGGGAATAAATATATTCATGCGAATCCAAATGGCAAAGCGATGTTTCCAATCTCTGTTTTCCAGCGAAATTGTTTCGGAAGCAACCAGCGGCGCGTCGGATTTCTTTCCGAGAAATTTTCTATAAAAATCAAACGGATCGTTCGCTTTTGTTTTTTCAACAACAAGGTCCGGCGAGATTTCTTTGAGAAGAGAATTATCGTTATGGGAAAATGTATCTTCATCTGCGGTGAGCACAAACGGCTGCCATCCGAATTTCGGGAGATGCTTTATAACAAACAGCGGCCAGTGAAGCGATGCTTTGCCGGAGGGAGGCCAAAAATATGTTATAAAGAGAATTTTTTTCATTTCAAGATATCAAAATTTCGAGATTACAAGATTGGGAAAACTTAATTTTATAATTTTGCAATCCTGTAATATTACAATTTATTTACTCAGCCAAAGTTCCGCAATTTTTTTACCCTTCCAATTCAAATCTAAAAGAAGGTCGCACACTTCGCGCACGCATCCATGACCGCCGTCGGCTTTGGTAATGTAATGAGCCAGTTTTTTATTGACTGCCTGCCCGTTGCGGGGAACTACTGCCAAGCCGGCTTTTTCCAAAACAGGAAGATCATTCACATCATCGCCGATGTAAGCAACTTCGCTCCAGGTGAGAGAATATTTTTGCAGCAAATCTTCCAGTGCTTCAATTTTATTAACAACGCCTTGATACAAATCGGTAATTTTTAAAACGGAGGCGCGCTTTTCTACAATCTTGGTATTTTCTGTGGTTACAATGGCAATGTGATATCCGGCTTTGCGAAGCAGCGTTATGCCCATACCGTCGCGGATAGAAAATCGTTTTAATTCCAAGCCGTTGCCGGAATAAAACGCGCCGCCGTCAGTCAGCACGCCGTCAACATCGCAGACGAGAAGTTTTATTTTTTTTATGCGGTTTTTCAGTTCGGTTTTCATTCTCTTTCTTTCTCTAAAAATGTAAATGAAGATACGCAAAAATTAGCGTGATAAAAACATTTCGTCTTGAAGTCGAAGTTCATTTTACTTACCTTCACACATGAAAATTGCCGTCATATCCGATATTCATGCCAACCTTGAAGCGCTGACAACAGCGCTGAGCTATATCGATTCCCTGAATATTAAAAAAATTATCTGTCTCGGTGATCTTGTCGGTTACGGTCCGAATCCGAACGAATGTGTAGAGCTGCTGACAGAGCGCAATATTCCTGCCGTTATGGGGAATCATGATTATGCCGTCAATAATTTTTCCGGCAGAAAATATTTTAACAGCTTAGCGCTGACCGCAATCCGCTGGACAGATGCCGCACTGACGAATGAGAACAAATCTTTTTTAAACGCTCTGCCGTTTACCATGGATCTTTTGGGGCAGACGTTTGTTCATGCTTCGCCGTTACAGCCGGAAGCATTTCATTATATTTTTTCGCTGAACGAAGCGGTGAAAAATTTTCACGCTTTTTCTACGCCCATCTGTTTTATCGGGCATACGCACAGCCCGGGAATTTTTTGTGAAGATTTAGTAACAAAAACTGTTTCACACGGTAAGAAATTTATTGTGAATGTCGGCAGTATCGGTCAGCCGCGAAGCGGTGATGCGAGATTATGTTTCGGTATTTTTGAAACGGAAACATTTCAGTTTGAGTTTGTTAAACTGCCGTACGATGCCGAAACAACACAAAAGAAAATCTCTGCAGCCGGACTGCCGAAACAACTGGGTGACAGATTGTTGGCGGGAGTATAAAATATAAATGCTGAAGAAATAAACTTCTCATTCAAGAGAATAACATTCTCTTTTTATTTGGTCACCAGATACCCCATTGAATCCTAACACCACAGATGTTTAGGTTAGACGATTTGCAATAAATGAAATTGATCCAGCAATAGGTAGATTTCCGTATGGTGACAAAGTTCACGCAATTTATTCTGTTGTTAAAAAAGTTTACGATGGAATACTTCCAGAGTCATCACTATCCGATGGATGGAATGATTAATAAATGGAAATTTATATGAAAAACAAAAAAAACGTTTTTTATTTTTACTTTTAATAATATGGTCGGGGAAAGTATATTCCCAACCATATTTATTTTCACCTTCTTTTCTTAAAAATGCAGGGTATGCTCAAATTTATAGATATAATTTTGCTTCAGGTCAAAAAGAATTGTTTGTTATGGATACAGTACGATTTATAGATTTAGATTTTGATGCCTGCCAAAACTATGTTGCAATTAACAATCGAGGTGTATTAAAAATATTCAATGTTAACAATACGAATCAAAATTTCATATTTCATCGCAATATCGAATCAATTTTTGGTTTAAATTATTTTAAAAATTCAAAAAAATTAATAGTTTCGATTGTCAATAATTCTAATGATGAAGATGGTCCCGTTACATTTATATACGATGCTGCAACTTTTCATTTATTGGATAGTTCAAGTGTAAGCATTAGTTCAAATGCTTTTTATAACACAAACGAAACGCTGATATATGATTATAGTTATGATTCACTTGGGAACCAATCCTTGATAGCTTTTTCTACTACGAATTATAACATAGTAAATATAATTCCTTTTTCTCAACTAGGAAATAATTCCGGTAAAAAACTATTGTACTCTGGCGTAAGAGGTAAAGCATTAATTGGATATAAGATTGATGCTGAAGATGCATCAATCTTTGCCCACTATCAAATGATTGATTTAAATGATTTGCAAGCATATCAAGATATCTCAGTTTCCTATAAATCTGATGCTTATTTAACTAAAGATGCTAATTACATCATTGTCGAAGAAGAAGGATATTCAATTAATTCTTTAGGCAACGAACGCTATCGTCCAGGACATATAAAAATATACAGCTCGACTACCGGTAATTTAAAAGCGTCATTGACACTTCCAGAAGATGGTAAAGTTTATCTTTTTGATAATTATCCAGAAAAATTATTTTATTATATCGAAAAGAATAACCAGTCTATTACA
>JACFMZ010000077.1 GCA_019455105.1 Bacteroidota bacterium
TCATTTTTGTCTTTTGAAAATAATGCGCGCGGAAGTGCGGTGAAAGTTGTGGCAGCAAGTGACTGCGTTAAGAAACGCCGGCGCGTTGAACTCATAACACATCCTTTCTTAAAAATTTTTGTGAAAATGTATTTACAGCCCGTATGCTTCACGAAGCAGTGTTGCCAAATGAACAACACGAACATTCAGCTTTTGTTCTTTAAGTCCATGCTCTATCTGTCCGATGCAGCCCGGATTATTGGCGACAAGGTATTCCGGAGTAATAGAAGAAATATTTTTCATCTTTCGTGAGAGAACTTTTTCAGCGTCTTCATTGCGGACAACATTATAAATGCCGGCGCTTCCGCAGCACCACGAAGCTTCCGGCAATTCAACGTAACGGACACCCGGAATATTTTGAATAAGACTGCGCGGCTGGCTGCTGACTTGCTGCGCATGCACCAAATGACATGCATCGTGGTAACTGACGACATGATTAAATAGGGTATCAGAATTTTTTAAGCCGATTTCAAACAAGAATTCTGAAAGATCTTTTACTTTTGCGGAAAGTTTTTTTGCTTTTTCCGAATATACAGGATCATCTTTCAGATAATGACCGTATTCCTTCATCAACGCTCCGCATCCTGCAGAATCCATTACAATTGCATCCAGTTCATGCTCGAGAAAAACATCAATATTTTTTTTCGCAAGTTCCCGGGCAATGTCAAAATCTCCGTTATGAGCCTGCAGTGAGCCGCAGCAGGTTTGATTTTTCGGAATAATAATTTCGCAGTTGTGATGCAGCAGAACTTTAATCGTATCTTCGTGGACTTTTGTAAAAGCGACGCTCATAATACAGCCGGATAAAAATCCGATTCTGTATTTTGTTTCTCCTTCCGGTTTTAAAATTTCCGGATACTGTTCATCAAAAAATACTTTATCAATTCTTGGTGAAAGATGTTGAATCTTATTGAGTTTTTTCGAAAAGATTTTCAAAATTCCTGTTTTTTGCACAAACCACTCTGCGCCGGAGTTTTGATAATAATATAATAACCGTGCAACGAGCTTCAGTTGAAATTTATGGGATAACACTCCTCGTAAAAAAATTCTTTTAAGAATTTTTTCTTTTATTGTTTCACGCTCTGTTAATCGAATCTGATTCCGCGCCGCTTCCACCAACGAGCCGTATTTTACGCCGGCAGGACACGCCGTTTCGCAGGCTTGACAGTCTAAACAGAAATTCATTTCCTCAATGAATCCTTCGGTAATTGCTAATTTTCCTTCAGCAACGGATTTAATAAGGCGGATTCTTCCGCGAGGCGAAGAATTTTCCAATCCTGTTAGTTGATACGTCGGACAAGTGGGCAGGCACAATCCGCAGTGCATACAGTTGGTAATAACATCATTGCTTGGCGGATCAATTAGAGTAAAATTACTTTTCATCAGAGAAGTTAGAGTGTAAATTCTTTTTCGAGCATACTGTTTATGAAATGGTAAACACTTTTCCGGGATTAAGAATTCCGTTCGGATCAATTGCTTTTTTTATTGATCGCATCACGTCAATGGAAGTCTGTCCGGTAACAAGATGGAGAAATTTTCTTTTTGCTAATCCGGTGCCGTGTTCACCGGTAATTGTGCCGCCGAGTTTCACCGCTTCTTCAAATATTTCTGCATACGCTTTTTCTACACGGCTGATCTCTTCTTTATTTCGCTCATCCGTTAAACAGGTGGGATGTAAATTTCCGTCTCCTGCATGACCGAAGGTGCCGATTAGGATATTATATTTTTTAGAAATGGCATCAATTTTTTGAAGCATCACGGCAATTTCGCTTCGCGGCACGGTAATATCTTCTAAGATCGTCGTTGGTTTGGCGCGGGCGAGAGCAGAAAGCGCGGCGCGTCTTGCAGCTTTTAATTTTAAGGCTTCTTCCTGAGTTTTCGCCGTTCTCACTTCTATAGAATTGTTTGCTTTGCAGCATTCAACAACTTTTGCCGCTTCATCTTCCACTACATTCGGGTGTCCGTCCACTTCAAGCAGAAGGAGCGAAGCAATATCGGTCGGAAGGCCAATTTTCGCATACTCTTCTACGCTGCGTATCGTCACATTATCCAAAAATTCTACTGTCGCGGGAATAATTTTGTTTGCGATAATTGCCGAAACAGTTTTTCCTGCATCAATCGGCGAATTAAAAAAGGCAAGCATGGTTTTGCTCGTCTGCGGTTTTGGAATTAACTTCAACAGAATTTTCGTGAAAATTCCAAGCGTTCCTTCCGAACCGATAAAAAGATCTTTCAAATTATAGCCGGCGACATCTTTCATCGTTTTTCCGCCACACTGAATTATTTCTCCGGAAGGAAGAACGACTTCCAAACCCATAATATAATTTTTTGTTACTCCGTATTTCAATCCGCGCAAGCCGCCGGAATTTTCAGCGACATTTCCGCCGATGGTGCAGATGCTCATACTGCCGGGATCCGGCGGATAAAATAATCCCAGCTTTTCAACTTCTTTGTGTAACTGTTCCGTAATAACTCCCGGTTCAACCCATGCTGTTAAATTTTCCTGATCAATTTCCAAAATTTTGTTCCAGCCGGACATATCAACAACAATACAATTTTCTACCGGAATAGAACCGCCGCTTAATCCTGTTCCTGAACCCCGCGGCACAATATTAAAGCGTTCTTTGTTCGCTAATTTGAATAGACGAGAAAGCTGTTCTGTTGTGGTTGGTTTAACAATTGCATCAGGAAAAAATTCCAGCAAAGGCGTGCCATCGTAGGAATATGATATTTTATCTTCCTGTGAAGTTAAAAATTTTCCGTTATCAACGATAGTTTTAATTTGTGAAAGAACAGAAGAATTAATCATGAACTTTTCTTGGTGTATTTTGCCGTAAATAATTTATTTTCCGGTGTAGAAATAAATGAAGTCGGTCGTGTTGAGCCGTGAATATTAATAGAAACAGTTAAATAGTTTCCCGTTAGTTTATAAATAGCAGGAATTATTTTTCCTTTGTGCGCTCCTTCAGTGCTGGAGAGTTCAAGCGCCTGCGGAATAGCATGCGGAATATATTTAATTGTTCCCGCATCAACATCGCCCCCGATTTTAATGGAAAAATTTGTTCCTTCAACTTTAAAAATTAATGAATACAAAAAATCTTCCGGAAGTTGATTCCCTTCTAGAACAGCTTCTGTCGGTTCCCATATTCCTTCTAGTGACATGATAATACCTTTTCCCCGAAAAAGTTTCTGTGATGTAATTTCTTTTTTAAGTACCTTACTTCGTATAAGTCATCTAAAAAGTAGCAAAATCACTTTCTAAAATCAAACTTCAGCAGGAGACACAATGGCAAAATTTGAACGACGTTCGTGGGCAGAACCCTTTAAAATAAAAACAGTAGAACCGTTAACAATGACTTCGCGAGAGCAGCGTGAACGCTACATTAAAGAAGCCGGATATAATACCTTCCTGCTCCGTTCCCGCGACGTGTATATTGATTTACTAACCGACAGCGGAACCAACGCCATGAGCGACAATCAATGGGCGGGTATGATGCTCGGTGATGAAGCGTATGCCGGAAGTGAAAATTTTTATCATTTGGAAAAAATGGTGCAGGAATATTACGGTTATAAATATCTTGTGCCGACACATCAGGGACGCGGTGCAGAAAATCTTATTTCCCATATTCTAATAAAACCGGGAATGTATGTTCCGGGAAATATGTATTTTACCACAACACGGCTGCATCAAGAACTTGCCGGCGGAACGTTTGTTGATGTTATTATTGACGAAGCGCATGATGCAGAAAATACTCACCCGTTTAAGGGAAATGTCGATCTCAATAAGTTTGAATCGCTGATAAAAAAAGTCGGCGCCGATAAAATTGCTTACATCACTATCGGTGCAACCGTGAATATGGCCGGCGGGCAGCCGATTTCAATGGAAAATATGAAAGCCGTTCATGAACTTGCTTCAAAGAATAAAATAAAAGTAGTGATGGACGCAACCCGTGCAATGGAAAATGCATTTTTTATTAAAAAGCGGGAAAAAGGATATGAGAAGAAATCGATTCAAGATATTCTCAAAGAGCTTTGTTCTTATTCCGATGCCGCAACCATGAGTGGAAAGAAAGATCTTCTTGTAAATATCGGCGGATTTTTGGCATTAAACGATTTTGAAGTATTTGAAGAAGCGCGCAACATGGTTGTTGTTTATGAAGGATTACACACCTACGGCGGTCTTGCCGGCAGAGATATGGAAGCAATGGCGCGCGGAATTGAAGAAGCCTGTCATTTAGATCATCTTCAGGCAAGAATTGGACAGGTGGAATATGTCGGCAACAGGCTGCTGGAATTAGGAATTCCTATTGTGAAGCCGATCGGCGGTCATGCAATTTTTCTCGATGCAAAACAATTTTATCCGCACTTAGAACAGACAAAATTTCCTGCGCAGACATTAGCCGCGGAATTATATCTCGATTCCGGTATACGAGCTATGGAGCGCGGTATTGTTTCCGCCGGAAGAAATAAAGAAACAGGAGATCATTATTATCCAAAATTGGAATTGGTACGCCTCACATTTCCGCGCCGGGTGTACACGCAGGCACATTGCGATGTAACGGTAGAATCAGTATATGAAGTTTTTCAAAATCGTGAAAAAGTAAAAGGATTAAAAATGATTTACGAACCGAAATATCTGCGCTTTTTCCAGGCACGATTTGAGCCGCTATAATCATTTCCTTTTTTAAAAATAAAAAAGTCCGAGTCGTAATACTCGGACTTTTTATTTGCCTTCGAAATCTTTAATTAAAGAAACCAAACATAATTCCGGCATTAATTGTATAGCCGTTTGTTTTTACCTTAGAAGGAACACTGTTAAGTGTAAATTTTTCATCAAATGTCCATTCCGGACTGTACATAATTGGATATCCAACTCCTACACGCAGTTGCAGCCAGCGAAGAATTGCATATTCAATATTTATGTGAGGATTAAAAACACCAAACGAGCCATTTAAATTTCTGGTATAATTTCTCGTTTGAGAATTTATATTTCCGTAATCGTTCCAGACGCTGTCCCATACCTTCAGCGAATTATCGTCGCGCGTCATCTTAAGGTTTATATTACCCCCGCCAATGGTAAATCCTGCGGCAATATCCAATCTGTCCTGAATCGGCAGAACATAATCAATTAAAAATCCCCCGTATGAAACAGAATATTCTACATCTTTTTTCATACTAACTCCACCGCCGAGATTTTGAATTGCACTAACGGTTTTTGATCCGCTAACTGCTCCTCCGCCCATACGTACATTTTTCAAAAACATAATATAACCGTATCCCTCTCCTCCGACAAGGTAGATTGGATCTGAGCCAAGCGCAGGTAATCCTACTGCTTTCAATGATTTATCCAATTCATTATTATTAAAAAATGCCGCTATCGGTGTTACACCGCCGGCACCTCCGACTTTGATTTTTGTCGTTCGTTCCCAATCATTGTCATCATCACTTTTATCTTGTGCCAAGATCGGCAAAGAAAAAACGAGAAGAATTATAAGTAACAGTATTTTTGTTTTCATATAGTTCACCTTATGTAATTACGATACGTCTTTCTACGAAGGAGAGCAAAAAGAGTTGCATTACAAACCGAGATTTTCAGCGTTTTCTTTCAACGCTGTAAGCACAAATTGAATATGTTCATCCAGCGGAATTCCTAATTCAACTGCTCCTTGTTGAATATCTTCACGGCTTACATTTTTTGCAAAACTTTTATCCTTAAGTTTTTTCTTGATTGAGGAAACTTCAACGCCGACAATTTTTTTATCCGGCCTTACTAACGAACACGCCACAAGAAAACCGCACAACTCATCACACGCAAATAATGTTTTTGCTAAAAGAGATTCCCTGGAAACATAAGTATAACTTGCATGTCCGAGAATTGCTGTTCGAAGTTCTTCAGGATAGTTCAGAGAAGTTAAAATTTCATTTCCCTTTAAAGGATGCTCCGGCGGGTTAGGATATTTTTCATAATCAAAATCGTGAAGCAGCCCTGTAATTCCCCATAATTCTTCATCTTCTTGAAATTTACGCGCGTAAGAACGCAGTGCGGTTTCAACACAGAGCATATGTTTTCGCAGGCTTTCGCTTTGCGTGTAGCTGTGCATTAAGGCTAATGCTTCTTCTCGATTGACATCCATAATTTTGCTGAAGGACATAAATGATTTACCACACATTGCTCGCAAAGAGGCCGGCGGGCATGACAAATTTTTCGCCCGTGAGAAATAAGAGCGTGAGAAAGATGAAACCAATCTTTCTTTGGTATCAACGGCATTAAATCTTTTTCAATTTTTACAGCATCATCATTCTGAGAAAAACCTAACCGCTGCGAAAGTCTCATAACATGCGTATCAACCACAATTCCTTCAATCTTTCCGAATGCATCTCCTAAGACGACATTAGCAGTTTTTCTTCCGACACCGGGAAGTTGAATCAGCTCTTCCATCGTGTCAGGAACTTTCCCGTTATACTTTACCAGTAATGCCTTACAACAGCCAATAATATTTTTTGCTTTGTTATGGTAGAACCCTGTGGAGTGAATTAAGTTTTCCAGTTCTTTACTATTTGCCTGGGCAAATTCCTGAACTGTTTTATATCGGTCGAACAGCGCAGGAGTTACCATGTTTACCCGCGCATCGGTGCATTGAGCTGAAAGAATAACGGCAATGAGCAGTTGGTGAGTTTTTTTATATTCTAGAGCTGTTTTCTTCTCGGGATATTCTTTTTTAAGAAGCTTCCAAATTTCTTTTGCATTACGGGAATTATCCTGAAGGCTTATGTTTTTTGAAGTGCTTTTCACATCAACGAGCGGGTTACAAGCAATGAAGATGTTCCGAAATATTTTTCATTTAAAATATCGCTCTCGACAAAATTATTGAAAATTGTATTTAAAGGAAGTGAAAGAATGTCTGCATCGAAAGTAAGGTGTAATTTTGATTCGATAACAGAAAGCGGCTGCGAAGCGACGACAGCACAATTTGAAATACCCAAAGCGGTGCTTGCCTTTGCCATGGTTTCGTAGAAAGCATCTTCAATCGTAGATTGTTCTAAAGATATTTGAATGGAAAATTGTTTCGATTCTAAAAACTCTTCCGGATGTTTAATGTATAAGGCTAAGTTTGAACAACGCGGCTCAAAGCGTGTTTCGCTTTCTTCGGGAAGAGTTTGAACATAATTCAGCGCAATTTCCTTTATTGCGGGAATGACATCAAGATCGCTCAGTAAAAATTTTGTGCTGTACACATGAGAATAATTTTTTGTAAAAATAATTCCTCTGTTTTTTAACTCTCTTTTCCCTCGCATCAGCATTGAGCGAATACCTGCAGAGCCTTTTTTATCTAAAAAAATATTTTGCGGCTCAAGAGAAACAGCGCCGATTGAATGGAGATGCGGATAATCGTGTGTTACCGATTGGTGAATTGCGGTGGAGAGAGCATCCACAATTGTTTTATTAATTGCGTAGGTATCGGATTGAAGCGGTGTGGAAAGAAATTCTGCCAGTCCGCCGCGTAAAATTTGAGATTGTTTCTGCAGAATTTCATTCCGTTTTTTATCAATCTCAATTTTTAAATCATTAAAACGCGAAGTAATATATTCTTTTAATTTATAAAAATACTCAGCGTGAAAAGAACTATCTGTCTGCCCAGGTTCTTTTGCCTGCCAATAAATTGTATAAATATAAGTTTTTCCAAGCATTGCACTCTTTCAACTGTTTAAATACAATATCCTAATTTTTTTGTTAAAAGAAAGTAATAATTTCATGTTCCCTGCGTTACAGTTTAGTAAACACAAAAACCATAGAAAGATTCAGAACGATATAAAATAAAAAGCCTCGAAAAATATTTATCGAGGCTCTGTGCACCCACCAGGACTCGAACCTGGAACCCACTGATTAAGAGTCAGTTGCTCTACCAATTGAGCCATGGGTGCTTTTCTGTTGTTAATATACAAAGAGTCGTTTTTTATTCAAAACGCTAATTCTAATGTAAGAAAAAATCTTTCATTCCCTTCATACGCAAAGAGTGTTGACATTTTCTCAGATGCAGCGAGTCGAATTCCTCCCTGCAGCATCACCGGATCGCCGTAGATGTCTCTAAAATCGGCATCGGGAATATAATGCAGATCAAGCACAAAGCCGATATGATTTTTGAAGAGGCTGTAAAACGGATAAGAATTTATTCCGACAGCAAATTTTCGCTTATCGCCGTAAAAGGAAATATGTGAATACGCAAAATGCGGCAGCGTTACATTCCCCGAAAGAAAAAATGAATACTTCCACTTTCCTTTCGGAATTGCCGAGCCGTTTAATTTTCCTGCTGCCTGTGAAATACCGATGGCTAACGTTGTTTTATAATATTCGCCGATGCCCGGAAGAATTTGAATCTTACCGAATAGTTCACCCTGCCATATTTTTGATTCATTCAAAACAACATCCGAAGAAATTTCAAACTGCCACAGACGAAAAGCAGCGTAAGCACGGCGAGCCGTAAACGGTTTAACACTCATTTTCAGTGCGAATGAGGTCGTTCCGTGAGTAAGTTCTCCATTACGAAGCGTTACTACTTTTTCCGGCGGTAATTGTGATAGAAACTCTCCGTATTGTTTTTTACGAAATTCCCTCTCCTGTTCTTCATACTCTTTTTGTTTTGCTTCCAGCGCAAGCTGCTCTTTTTGTTTTTTTAGATTTTCATGTTGTTGAATCAATGCGAGTGAATCTTTTACTTTTTGAGTACGGATCTCCTCGCTGCGTCTCTCTTCTTCGATAAGATTTTTTGCTTTTTGTCTTTCCAATTCTCTGCGAATTTCAGATGCAATTAATGAATCATAATCATCTTTTTTATACTGAATGAGGCTGTAATATAAAGAATCACTATATCGCGCGCTGACGGTAATTCCTTTCAAGCTAACATCGGAAATAAGCTGATTGGTAACTTTTGTGTGGTTTGAATACTGATCATTCGTTTCTTTAATTTCTTGTTCAAATATACTTTTTACTTTTATTTCTACATTCATTGCAAATTGAATGCGGGCTTTTAAATCCGCATCAGCAAAAGAAGAATCTGAGATGCCGATACCAAAATAATAATTTCGAGCGTCGTCAATGGTGTTTTGCTTTACCCAAGAAGGCTGTTCTTGACTCAACAGATTCGTATAAAGAACTGTTGAAATAAAAAGAGATATGAGAAAAAGTCGTATGTGCATAAAAAAAGCCCACTTTTCGTGGGCATTATTATTTTTTCAATTTTTTCATAAAAATTTATTTGGCCGGAGCCGGCTGTGCTTGCTGCGGAATTTGCGCCGGTGGAACCGTAGTCTGACCGGTCTGAATGACACTTTCTTGTGAAGTTTGGCCCTTATTCGGAAGGAAAAAGAGATTAATAATTAACGCCAGAATAATAAACGTTGTTGCTAAATATGTTGTCGCCTTTGTTAAAAAATCCGACGCTCTGCGAACACCGAATACTGTTCCAATATTTCCGCCGCCGAAACTTGCCGATAATCCTCCACCCTTACTGTTCTGTAATAACACCACAATAATTAGTAAAACAGCGATGACAATTTCGATAAAAATTAAAAATGTGAACATTGTTTTCCTTTACAAATGAATTATTTTTATTTCTCGTGATACAAAAGTATTAAAAATGAAGACGAAAATCAAGTTTCACCGGCATTTCATTTTGCCATAGCTGAACATTACAGGAATTCTGAAACAATAACTTTCCTTCAGAAAAAAAATTCTTCTCATAAGCATAAAATTTGAAAAATATTTTATACTTTTCTTGCATATTGAAAACATATTTTTGATATTTTCTCGATACAAATTCATTAATACTTAACAGACGAGGAATCTCCATGGAAGTAACTCAGCAGCAAGCTCCGCAAAATACCGGATGGATTGAAGTTATTGCCGGTTGTATGTTCAGCGGAAAAACGGAAGAACTTATCCGCCGTTTACGAAGAGCTCAAATTGCCCGCCAAAAAGTTGTTATCTTCAAACCAAAAATTGATAACCGATACAGCAGCAGCCAAATTGTTTCTCATAATACTCAATCGTTAGAATCTATTGTTATTGAAAAACCGGAAGAAATTTTAGCGTTAGCAAAAGATGCTCAAGTTGTGGGGGTTGATGAAGGACAATTTTTTGATTCATCGCTTGTAGGAATTGTGGATAGACTTGCCAATGAAGGAAAGCGCGTTATTATTGCCGGGCTTGATCAGGATTATCGCGGCGTTCCGTTTGAACCAATGCCGCAGCTGCTTGCCGTTGCCGAATATATTACAAAGACTCTCGCCATCTGTGTCGTCTGTGGAAATCCTGCCGATAGAACACAGCGAAAAATTGCTAATGCCGACCGTGTCGTTGTTGGAGCCGCTGATTCATATGAAGCGCGTTGTAGAAAATGTCATTACATTCCCGACTAATATTTTAAATCACTAAATTATTTTTTTAAGTAAATAGGAAAATTTATGGATATCGTTTCTGTGCTGCGTGGAGTTTTTGGAGTTTTTTTTATTGTTGGTTTTGCATTTTTATTTTCAAATAATAAACGACGAGTGAATTGGAGATTAGTCGTTACGGCATTGGGAATTCAACTTGTCTTTGCAATTTTTATTATTCATGCCGAAACACTTCGCTCATGGTTCTTCCCTCTCGGCTGGCTGAAAGATGGAATTGATGCTATCGGCGCCGGAGTTGTTGCACTGTTGAATTATACGCTCGTCGGTGCTGATTTTGTTTTCGGAAAACTTGCGCATCAGGGAGATGATCAAAGTCTCGGATTCTTTTTTGCATTTCAAGTTCTTCCGACAATAATCTTTGTTTCGTCACTGACTTCAGTGTTGTATTATCTTGGAATTTTGCAGTTTGTAGTAAAAATAATGGCACGAATTATGGTAAAACTTCTCGGAACAAGCGGTGCAGAATCGTTATCCAATACGGCAAATATTTTCGTTGGGCAAACAGAAGCCCCGCTTCTTATACGTCCATACATCGGCACCATGACCAATTCTGAAATTCTTACCATTATGACCGGCGGTATGGCAACTATTGCCGGCGGAGTTATGGCGAGTTACATTCAAATGCTCGGTCAATCTTTTGCCGATGCTCATCACATTGGACTTTCGGAAGCACAATTGAAATTTGCCGTGCAGCTTCTTGCAGCCAGCGTGATGGCTGCTCCTGCCTCGCTTGCAATTTCAAAAATAATTTATCCGGAAGTTGAAGAGCCCAAAACAAAAGGAACAGTAAAATTTGAAGTAGAAAAAAATGCTTCTAACGTTATTGAAGCGGCGGCAACCGGAGCCGGCGACGGACTGCAATTAGCATTAAACGTCGGTGGTATGTTATTAGCTTTCATAGCATTAATCGCCATGCTTAACGGAATTCTCAGCTGGGTTGGAGACTGGAGCGGATTGAATGTTTGGCTTCAAGCAAATTATCATCAAACACTTTCCATGCAATTTTTATTCGGTTCAGTACTTCAATTTATAGGAATTGCAATCGGTGTTCCATTATCTGACGCTTTCAATTTTGGAAGTTTGATTGGGACAAAAGTCGTTCTGAATGAATTTGTTGCTTACTTAGATCTTTCGAATTTCGTGAAAGCCGGAGCATTAACCGAAAAAGGCGTAATGATGGCAACGTATGCTTTATGCGGATTCGCAAACTTTTCTTCCATTGCCATTCAAATCGGCGGCATCAGCCCAATGGCACCGCACCGCAAAAAAGATATTGCGGCTCTTGGTTTACGAGCTGTTTTTGCAGGAATGCTTTCTACGTTAATGACTGCAACGATTGCCGGAATTTTAGTCGGATAATTTTTTCTCCGAAAAGGAAATAGTTGAGAGAATTTCTCAACTATTTCCTTTTATACTTATTTAATATTTTCAAAACAACATGAGCAAATTACAAGAATCAATTTTCTATATAAGAACAAAAACTAATATACAACCCAAAATAGCACTAGTGCTTGGTTCAGGATTAGGTGATTTTGGCAGTACGGTGAAAAATCCTGTTATTATTCCAACTAAAGAAATACCACACTACCCCGTTTCAACCGTTGCCGGACATGCCGGTAAATTAATTTTCGGAAAAATAGAATATAACGGGAAAGAATCTCCCGAACTTCTTGTTTTTCAAGGCAGAGTACATTTTTATGAATGTAATGATATGCAGAAAGTAATTTTTCCCGTGCAGATAGCTTCGGCGCTCGGCTGTGAAATATTTTTTGCTACCAATGCATCCGGCGGAATTAACCGCCAATTTGAAGACGGTACGTTAATGTTCATTCGAGATTATATAAATCTCACCGGCGAAGATCCGAATTCTTTACTTTTAAATACAATGGACAAAAGCAAAAAATTCCAAACTGGGTTTGATGATTTGCTCAATAAAAAAGCAAAAGCAATTGCTTTAGATGAACAGATTAAAACTCAAGAAGGCGTGTACTGTTGGGCAAAAGGTCCCACCTACGAGAGTGCCGCTGAAATTCGCATGATGGCAAAAATGGGAGCTGATGCCGTCGGCATGTCCACGGTGCCGGAAATTATGACTGCGAATATTCTTGGAATGAGAACTTTAGGTATTTCCTGTATTACCAATATGGGAACAGGAATTTCACCGAATAAATTATCGCATGCTGAAGTAACGGAAACCGCCAATAGAGTGAAAGGTGATTTCACCAAACTTGTTTCAGCAATTCTTGTTGATATCTGTTAGCTTTTTCGATGCGTAATTCAAGACAACTTATACTATGAAAAAAATATTATCTGAAAAAGAAACAGCTGCGATTTTAACAGTCTTCAAAGAACGCTTTGAAATAAATATATCTCGACACAAAAATATTTCATGGACAAATATTTTATCACGATTAAAAGCAAACCCTGAAAAGTTGTATTCAGTATATCTCATGGAAAAAAGCGGCGGTGCCCCAGATGTCATTGAGTATGGAAACAGCAGCAAGGAATATTTCATTGTTGACTGTTCCGTCGAAAGTCCCACTGGTCGTAGAAGTGTCTGTTATGATGTTGAAGCATTAAAATCTCGGAAAGAAAATAAACCGAAAAACAGCGCGGTTTCAATGGCGAATGAAATGGGAATTGAATTATTAAATGAAGAACAATATCGAAAACTTCATGAATTCGGAGCCTTCGATACAAAAACATCAAGCTGGATTCTAACTCCGCCGGAGATACGCAACCTCGGCGGCGCTGTTTTTGCCGATTTCAGATATGGAAAAATATTTATCTATCACAATGGTGCTGAATCATATTATGCGGCACGGGGCTTTCGCGGTTTGTTAAGGCTTTAAATATTCGTGCTACTTATTTTTATAAAAAAAATATTTTTTCTATAACAAGCAGTAAAAAAAACAACGGCAGATAGACTAACGACATAAAGAAAACTTTTCGTGCATATAAAACGGAGTTTTCTTTTCTTACATTCCTTTCAAATAAAATTCCGGTATAAAGAAAATATCCGCTAATTAAAGCTGCTCCGACAAAACTGATAATCTTAATTTTACCGACAAATGCCGGCAGCAATCCCGCAACAAATAAGATGACCAGATTGACAAGAATATGTTTAGAAACTCGATTCCCAGATTTATTGACAATTGAAAGTAAACGATATCCCGCTTTTTCGTAATCATCTCTATACATCCACGAAAGGGAATAGAAATGAGGTGCCTGCCAGTAATATAAAATTGCAAAAAGTATAAATCCTTCCAATGTAATTTTATTATCAACACTTGCCCAGCCGATTAAAACCGGAAGCGCCCCCGGGATTGCCCCGATGATTGTAGAGACAGGAGAAATTCTTTTTAACGGAGTGTATAAAAAAACATAAATCATCCAGGTCAGTACGGCTAAAAACCCTGTAAGAAGGTTAAGAGAAAATAAAATTATCCATCCGATACTTGTAATCGATAATCCAAAAATCAGGGCGTATTTTTTTTTAATTTTATCGGAGGGAATCGGGCGGTTTGCGGTTCGGCTCATCATGCCATCGAATTCAGCTTCAAAATATTGATTTAATGTTCCCGCTCCGCCACCGACTAATAATGTACCGAGCGCCAATGCAAAAAGAATGAATACAGGAACCTTCAAATTCAAATCAGCCGCAAGAAATCCGCTACCGACCGAAGTAAAGACAGAAAGTAAAGTCAATTCCGGCTTCATCAAATTCCAGTAGCTGCGAATGACGCTCAGTTCTTCTTTTCGCGGTATGAGATTAAGAATATTTTTCGTTTGGCTCATAAGAAAATAAAAATTTTCATTTTTAATGTACAATAAATTCACTGTAAATCATAGGTTTTTACCTTGAAACTCCTTCTACTTATTGGTATTTTAACATGTATTTAAAATTTTTAGGAGCTACAATGAAATATCTTTCACTCGCAATATTTTTTATTGCAACAACACTGTATTCACAAACAGAATCACACCTCGCTAATATTCAGCAAATTACGCACGGCGGAAGTAATGCAGAAGCATATTTTTCTGCTGACGGTAAACAATTTATTTTTCAATATACCGGCGATCAATATAAATGCGATCAAAT
>JACFMZ010000078.1 GCA_019455105.1 Bacteroidota bacterium
CGTAACGTAATAAAGCAATTCGATCAACACCCATTCCAAATGCATATCCCGATACTTTATATGGATCGTAACCGCAGTTTCTGAAAACATTAGGATGAACCATTCCCGCACCTAACACTTCAAGCCATCCCGAATGTTTACATATACGGCATCCTTTTCCGGAGCACAGAAAACAAGTAATATCCATCTCTAAGCTTGGTTCAGTAAACGGAAAGAAGCTCGGACGAAATCTATATTTGATAGAATTGCCGTAAAATTGTTTAGCAAATGTTACTAATGTTCCCTTTAATTCGCTGAAAGTAACATTTGTATTAACGTATAATCCGTCCACCTGATGGAAAAAATAATTACTTCTAGCGCTTATCGCTTCGTTCCGGTAAACTCTTCCCGGCATAATCACTCGTATCGGCGGTTGTTGTTCTTTCATAACACGAATTTGCACAGGCGTAGTGTGTGTGCGAAGAACAACATTTTCTTTAATGAAGAAAGTATCCTGCATATCTCTTGCCGGATGGTCAGGAGGAAAATTTAAGGCTTCAAAGTTATGGAAATCATCTTCAATTTCCGGTCCTTCGGCAATGCCGAATCCCATTGAAATAAAAATTTGTTTTATCTCTTCGATAGTTTGAGTAATCGGATGACGTGTGCCTTTGGGAATACTTCTTCCCGGCAATGTAAGATCGATAAATGAATCCTGCACAGTTGTCGTACGATTGAATTTTTGTTTTATGGATTCAAATCGTTCTTCCGTTGTTTTTCTTAAACTGTTAAGTTTTTGTCCCAGTAAACGTTTTTGATCAGCCGGAACTTGTTTAAGCATTTCAAATAATTCAGAAATGTGTCCTTTGCGCGAAAGAAATTCAATTCGGAAAGAATCAAGTTCTTCTGCTGATGAAATGTTTTGAAGAGCAGTTGTTATCCGGAGTTCGATTTCCTGAAGTTTTTCGGTAAGCATAGATAGTTATTATTAAACAAAAAAACTTCCTGCCGTAAGAATTAATAACAATTCATTACAACAGGAAGCAAATATTATGCTTTTACAAACTTTACAATTTCTGCAAAAGCTTCTGGATTGTGAGCAGCAAGTTCTGCCAACACTTTCCGGTTGATAGAAACTGCTTTTTTGTTCAAGCCGTCAATAAGTTTGGAATAAGATATTCCGTGCATGCGCGCCGCTGCGTTTATGCGGGCTATCCATAGCTGACGGAATTCTCTCTTTTTTGCTTTGCGGTCACGATAGGCATATTGCATCCCTTTATCGACGTGATGCTTTGCAATCGTGAGGACTTTACTTCTCGCACCCCAGTAACCTTTCGCTTGCGCTAAGATGCGTTTGCGGCGGCGATGGGAGGCAACTTTATTTTGCGAGCGTGGCATAGTTGCACTTCTCCTTTATGTTAAGTTGATGATGATATGAATTACATAAGCAGCATTTCTCTAACCTTTGCTTCATTAGCATTGGAAACGAGCGTTGCTTTGCGCAAATGACGCTTGCGCTTGCGTTCTTTACTGGTAAGAATATGACGGCGATTCATTTTATGCCGTTTAATTTTACCGGTAGCTGTGACGCTGAACGTTTTTCTAGCACCACGGTGTGACTTCATCTTTGGCATAGCACTCCTTAATTATTCGATGAAAGTATTTTCTTTTCTGTTTTTGCTTCAGACTTTTTTCCTGATTTATCGGGAGCAAAAATCATAACCATAAATCTCCCTTCCATTTTCAAAGACTGATCAATTTTGGCAATTCCTGATAGTTTTTCCGTTAACCTGTTTAAGAGCTCTTCACCCTGTTCCTTATAAGCAATCTCACGTCCTTTAAATATCACGGTTGCTTTTACTTTATCTCCGTCTTCTAAAAACTGAACAGCGTGTCTCGCCTTAAATTCGAAATCATGGGTATCGGTATTAGGATGAAAACGAATTTCTTTTAATTGAGAAATATGTTGATTTTTCTTTTGAAGTTTTTCTTTTTTTTGTAATTCGTACTTAAATTTTCCGAAGTCCATTATTTTACATACCGGCGGTGTTGCGTTCGGTACAACTTCAATTAAATCTTTCCCGCGCTCGGCTGCCAGCTTTAATGCTTCTTTGGGAGACATAACTCCCAATTGTCCGGCTCCGTCTTCGATAACTCTTATTTGTGCGGTACGAATTTCTTCGTTAATGCGAGGTCGTTTTGTGTCTTTAATAATCCTGTCTCCTAATTAGTTGCGGATTGTATTGAATTTTCTTTTTTAAGTTTTTCAACAATATCAGTAACGCTCATTGAACCAAGATCTCCCTTTTTATGCTGACGCACAGAAAGAGTTCCTGCTTCCCGTTCTTTTTCACCGACAATAAACATATACGGAATTTTTTTCAGTTCGTGTTCACGTATCTTATATCCAATTTTCTCATTTCTTTCATCAAGTTCAATACGAAAACCGAAAATTTTTAATTGTTCTGCAAGGTTTTTTGCATAGTCAATTTGCGCATCGGTAATTGGAAGTATAACAGCCTGCACAGGGGCGAGCCACAAAGGAAATTCTCCCGCATAGTGTTCAATAAGCAGTCCGACAAACCGTTCCATTGATCCAAACGGCGCACGGTGAATAATAACAGGACGATGTTTCTGTCCGTCGGCGCCGGTATATTCCAGTTCAAAGCGCTCAGGCATTACATAATCAACCTGCACTGTGCCTAACTGCCATGTTCTGCCGATTGCATCCTTCACCATAAAATCAATTTTCGGACCGTAAAAAGATGCTTCACCGATTCCGATAAAATATTCCAATCCCATTTCATCAGCAACTTCCTTTATTTCTCTTTGTGCACGTTCCCAATATTCAGTGTTACCGCCGTATTTTTCCGTATTCTTTTCATCGCGATACGATAAGCGGGTGGTTACGCTCATATCAAAAGTTTTAAAAACAAGCTGTGTTAAATCTACCGTTCGTTTAATTTCATCTTTCAGCTGCTCGTGAGCGCAGTAAATATGCGCATCATCCTGCGTAAATCCGCGCACGCGGGTTAAGCCGTTCATCTCGCCGGACTGTTCATAGCGATACACAGTTCCGAATTCTGCAAGACGAATTGGTAAATCTCTATACGAGCGAGGTTTTGAAGCATAAATTTGATGATGATGCGGACAATTCATCGGTTTCAAGAGAAATTGTTCACCGCTTTCCATTGTTATTGGCGCAAACTGAGATTCTTTGTAATACGGATAATGTCCGGATGTTTTGTATAATTCAAGATTTCCGATATGTGGAGTAATGACCGGTAAATATCCGCGCTTGCGCTGTTCTTCGCGTAAAAATTTTTCTAAATTTTCTCGAAGCACCGTTCCTTTGGGAAGCCATATCGGAAGTCCTGAGCCGACTTTCGGCGTTAATAAGAACAGTTCCAGTTCAACGCCGAGTTTTCTGTGGTCTCTTCTTTTTGCTTCTTCAATGCGAAAGAGATAATCATCAAGTTCTTGTTTTGTTGGAAATGTTATGCCGTAAATACGCTGAAGCATTTTATTCTTTTCGCTTCCGCGCCAGTAGGCGCCGGCAATACTCAATAACTTTACAAACTTAATTCTTCCTGTTGAAGAAATATGCGGACCGTAACAAAGATCAGTAAAATTTCCCTGATGATACATACTGATTTGTTTGCCTTTTAAATCCTTTAACAGTTCAAGCTTGTACTGGTCTCCTTTTTTTGTAAAGTAATCAACAGCTTCTTCCCATGTAACTTCTCTTCGCTCGTACGGAACATCACGCTTCGAAAGTTCATTCATCTTTTCTTCTAATTGCTTTAAATCTTCAGAAGTTAATGAATGGTCGCCCATATCTATATCGTAATAGAAGCCGTTTTCAATTGCCGGACCTATTCCAAATTTTGTTCCGGGAAAAATTGCTTCTATTGCTTCTGCCATTAAATGTGCGGAGCTGTGCCAATAAGTCGATTTTCCTTCTGCATTATCCCACGTATTAATTTTAATCGCTGCATCGTTTGTTATCGGTCGCGAAAGATCCCACACTTCTCCATTCACTGTAACGGATAATGCTTTTCGTAATAGTGAATTACTTATTCCTTCAGTAATTTTTGCACCGGTAATTCCTGATTCAAATTCTTTTGTGCTATTATCAGGAAAGGTGATAGTTATTTTGCTCATACGTTAGTTCATTCTGTAAAAAAATCAGAATGATGTTTTTCAAATTCAGTAAAAAAAAATCGGAGAAAACAGCCTCCGATTTTTACGTTATATCGTTGCTCGGTTACTAAAATATGAAAAAACAGTGCAAAATGCAACGAATTGAATAAGAAATGTTAATTTTTCGTTTTTCTTATAATTTTTCCAATAGAAAATTGGTCATTAATGTATAGAGATGAAGGCGGATTGTTCCGCCGTAAATGCCATGATTTTTATCCGGATAATACATTGTTGAAAATTGTTTATTTGCTTTTTGTAAGGCGGTAACAAGATTTACCGAATTTTGGAAATGGACGTTATCATCACTCGTTCCGTGGATAAGCAGAAAATTTCCTTTTAATTTATCAGCATAAGTCAGCGGAGAACTTTCCTTAAAACCTTCAGGGTTTGCCTCCGGCGTTCCCATATATCTTTCAGCGTAAATGGTGTCGTAAAATTTCCAATGTGTTACCGGAGCAACGGCAATTGCAGTTTTGAAATAATCCGCACCGTTCAGAATAGTCATGCAAGACATATAGCCGCCGTAGCTCCATCCCCAAATACCGATGCGATTTTTGTCGACATACGAAAGCGTTGCAAGATATTTTGCTCCTTCAATTTGATCATTCACTTCCCACTTTCCGAGATTGTGATAGGTAATTTTTTTGAATTTTGATCCGCGGAATCCCGTACCTCTGTTATCCAACATAAAAACTAAATATCCTTTTTGTGCAAGCATGGCGTACCATAAATAATTCTGTCCGCCCCAGGAATTTTTTACCACTTGAGAGCCGGGACCTCCGTAAGTATAAAATAAAACAGGATATTTTTTTGTAGAATCAAAATCTGCCGGTTTGATAATGGAAGCATTTAACGACTGCCCATCCGAAGTTGTGAACGAGAAGAATGTTGTTTTCGGCAAAGAATATTCTTTAAGAACAGACATTTCATTTTCTTCCATGATTCTCAACAATTTTCCGTTTCCATCATTCATACGAACTTTCGTCGGCGTATCCACGTTAGAAAAATATTCAAGAAAGTAATCAAATGTTGGTGAAAAATTAACAGAATGTGTGCCGGCTTCATTCGTTAATTGCTTTTTCTTCGTGCCGTCTAATTTTACGGAATAAATATGACGTTCAATCGGTGAAATTTCTGAAGAAGAAAAATAGAGTGTGTTATCCTTTTCATTCACTCCGTAAAAATTATCAACTTCCCACTGTCCTTTTGTGATTTGATTTATGAGCGTTCCATCTTTCTTATAGAGATATAAGTGATTATAACCATCTCGATCAGACATCCAAATAAAATTGCCGTTCTTTAAATAGACGGGAGTCGTCGGTTCATCGAGCCAAGTGTCGCTTTTTTCGGTTAGGAATACATTGGTTTTTCCTGAAGCTGCATCGGCGTACATTATTTCCAGAAGATTTTGTTCACGATTCATTTTTTCTACAACCAGCGTATTGTTATCTCCTCCCCACTGCATTCTTGGAAGATAGATATTGTCATCATCTCCTGTATCAATCCAGATTGTTTTCAATGTTGAAATATCCGCAACGCCTATTTTTGCAATAGAATTTTGGTCGCCGGGTTTTGGGTACCGCATGGTAATAAGTTTTAAATGCGTAGAATCCCATTCAGTCATTGTATATTCGGGAACGCGGTTTTCATCTAACCGCCAAAAAGCAATTTTTTTACCGTCGGGCGACCAACGCCAGCCGTCTGAAATACCGAATTCTTCTTCATACACCCAGTCAAACTTGCCGTTAATAATATGTTCTGTGCCGTCTGAAGTAATTTGTGTTTCTTTTCCTGAAGAAATATCGACAACATAAATATTATTATTGCGAACAAATCCAAGCTTTGAACCATCCGGTGAAAATTTTTGATTATACTGCGGTTCCGATACGTCGGTTAATTGTTTAAATGTTTTTGCGGCAAGATTATAGATGAAATAATTTCCTGCAGGCATTAAGCGGGATAAGTATTGCCGTTCCGGCGGAGAAGAAATAAAAAGAATTTGCTTTTCATCCGGCGACCAGAGGTAATTAAAAACAGGAAAAGGTTTATCACTTTCTTTTGTTTTTAACTGTGCGCTGTTCACAACAAGTATTTTTGAATTCTTCTTAACATCGGTAACATAAACTCCCATCGATTTTGTGACGGTATCAAATTCTGTAAAAGAATATGATTTTCCGTCATTCATCCAATGAGTCCCAAGCAGGCTTTTGCCGGAAAATTTTCGTGAGTTAAAAATATCTTCAAGCGTAAATTGTTTCTGTGCGTGAATCTGAAAAACAAAAATCATTAGTATATAAACGAGGCGATGAAAATATTTCATAAAATCTCCGTTTAATGTATGAAGAAATGAGTATTGATTATTTTCAGGAATTGAGAAAGAATATTATTAAGAAGTGTCTTCATGTGAAGTGTGGACTCTAGAGGATTCGAACCTCTGACCTCTACCGTGTCAAGGTAGCGCTCTAAACCAACTGAGCTAAGAGTCCGTTATATTTTTTGACGAATAAATATACGAATTAAAGCGGTATTGAGGCAAGGCAATTCTCGAAAAGCTATGAATTACTATCGGAGAATTGTTTCAGTAAATTTCCAGCGGCATTTAATAAACGGTCTGCGAGATCATAAGATATAATCCAAAAAATCACGCTCTGCGCAACCTTTGAAATTGTATTAGGAAGATTGGAAGATTTACTATTTTATATTTAAAATTATGAACGGAGCTTGCTTGCCAATTTATTACGGTTATGGATTTCAATTATTTATTTCTTAATGAGAACTATTATTTTACTTATAACTTGAGTGAAAGGTCGATACTAAAATATTTTTACCTAACCACGAATTCTATCTGCTGATTCTTAGAATTAAATAATTGTTTTATTTTTAAAGCATGCAGCTCTTTATAGCCTAATCCTCGGAAAAACAGCCGCGTTGTATCAATACCATGATCGAGTAAATATTCTTTAATTTTTGCCGACCGTTTTAAGGATAGTTTGAAATTCTCTTGTTTACTATTCTGTTTATTATCCGCATATCCGTTTATTTGAATTGATATTTCAGGATGAACTTCTAATGCGAGAATCAAATCATCTAAGAAATCAATTGAACTTTTTAATAATAAGTCGGTATTCTTTATAAATTTTAAAAATTCTGTCGAATCAGAAAAAGCATTTTTTCCCCAGCTATTATCTCCAATTATTTTCATCGCTAAATCGTAATATTTTCCTGGTTTTCTTTTTGGCCGCTTGGGTTCTTTAAATACCGGAGGAGACGGTAAGTTTTGTGCTCCGGAGTTACGAAGCGATATCCGTATCGGTTGAATTTGGCTAATTGTAATTTCATTAAAAGAATCCACCACCTTGAGATAACTTCGGTTTTCAATTATTGTATCCGGAACATTTGAACGGATAATTGCAGAATACGAAAGTATATTTTCGCCGTTTAAAATAAGCTTCGTAACATCAACAAAAGAAATCTGCGGTTGTTCATTCGAATACTCTCTTGTATTGCCTAGAGCAGAAAATTGCTCTGAAATGGTATTGATTGCTAAATTATTAGACTGAACAGGAATTCCATTTACAGTAAATGATTTATCATTAAAGAGTAAATATTTTCTTAACGAATCTATAAAAATAACTGATTTAGCTTTTTTCTTCGGATCAATAAATATTGAAATATTGAATTGTATTTCATCGCCTGATTTCACTCTCATGGTATCTTTCGAAGTACCGGGTGATTTCTTAAAGACAGATATTTTATCAATCACCGAACTTTCCAATAAATTTCTTGTCGTATCCATTACAACATTATCCGTTACTAACGGTTTTGATGTAATAAAGATACTATCTGATGTCATGATGGAAATTATAGAACTGGAGCGAAGTCGAGTTCCGGTTTTCGGAAAACTATTTACATACATTTTATATTCAAGATTTCCCGTAAAATCAACTCCGCCTCTTCCCAATCTCCACACTATTGAATCACCCGATTTTACCGGGTTGGTTTTTCTTCCGTTAAACAATGCACTGCCGGGAATAATGGTAAATTGCAGCGGAAGAATATCCACAACATCAATTTGCTGCAGATAGTGTTCACCGGAATACGTAAAGGAAACCTGAACGGTAATGGTATCAAGCTTTACATGAAGAGTATCGTTCGTATAAATATATTTGGGAACAACAACTCTTCGTGATGAAGCTTTTAAGGATTTCTTTACGGCAATTTGAAGTGAATCTTTTAAATTTCTTTTTACAAAGAAATTTGCTTTCGCTATGCCTCCTTCTGTAACGCGAACAAAGCGAGAAACGGGATCCATGGCAAAATCTGTTGAGCCTCCGAGTAAAGCCGTTCCTGCAGGCAGCGATGCTTCGTTCACGCGAATAACATGTTGTCCCGGTTTAACTTCCGGCAGCGAATATTTTCCGTCGTCACCGGTAACAATCCGCGTTCCGTCTTCCATCCACAACTCAACGCCTTTTATTCCGTTCTCTCCTTCTGATTGAAAAGTATTTCTATCATCATCATAAAATACTTTTCCGATAATTAAACCTTTTTCCGTAAACACACCCGGACGTACTGTAATTTGCCATTCAGTTGAATTCGATACTAATAACGGTCCGGCTCCGCCGACAGCGCTCGCATAAGCGCGGTTAATTCCGTCGCTTTCCAGCGCATCGGCGCCAACAGCAAGCTGATAGACTAGCGTTATTGGTTTTCCCCGCTGTACAGTATCAGGAAGATTCCAGATAAGAACTCCGGAGACAGCGCTACGGCTTGGTTCTACCGGTATGTTATTAAAACGAGCAGACTTTTTAATGTATGTAAACGAATGCGGAAGAATATCATAGATTCCCACGTTATAGAAGAACGACGGGCTGGCATTCGTAACAGTTATTTGATACGTAACGATATCGCCGATTTCAGCGACTTTTTTATTGGCATTTTTTTCTATTTTTATAAACGTTGAAAGATCCTGTGCATCAATGAATGTAAGGATTCTTGAATCGTGCGCAAGAGTAGAATCATCTTTCATTAACCGGGCGCTGGAAAGAATGCGGTTTCCTTTTCGCAAAGTAAAATCTGTTACCATGGTAACGGTAATTGTATCCGAAACTCCGGGAGGAATTGCTGTAAATTCTTTTACAAAAACGCTGTCCACCACAAAAGCAGAGTCTGCCGAACTCTTTCTAAATGTTAACCGTGTCATACCGGAAGCATATAAGGAATCTATAATTTTTACTCCGCGCAGAGAATCCGTACCGGTATTGGAGTACCAAATTTTTGTCTGCACCGTATCGCCTGCAGTAACCGAATCTCTGCCGGCAAAGTTTATACCGAATTGAATAACCGGCAGTGAACGGATGAGCGTATTGTAATGACTAATGTATGGTGTTGTTACAATAGAAGATGAAAAATAAGCGCTGTTCCGAATTATTGTACTGTCAGGAATATTTCTTGATAATACTGTTTTAAGCGTAACAGAATCTTTCTTCCCTATTTGTAGAGAATCCCAATGCCATTGGAAAATGCCGGCAATGGAATCATAAACAAACATTGATGCGCCGCCATTGTTCGTGCTGACAAATTTTAAGAATTTCGGTATTGTATCCGTTACCGCAGCATTGAAATGCGTAAGATTTCCGTTGTTGCTTATGGAAAGAGTGTATAACAGCGTATCACCGGCATTGGCAATATTTTTTCCTTTTATTGAAAATGCTACCACCGTATCGGGTTTAATATCAATACTCAAATTAATCAGGAAAGAACCGTTAATCGTATCAGGAACAAGTTTGAACCCTGCATAACTTGGAAATTGTGTAGAATCAACCGCAACTCTGTATATTCCGGGATATAAATTTTCAAAAATAAACTTACCGCGCGAATCTGTTTGCTGCTCTTTAATTCGTGCGTAATTCGGTCGTGAAGAATTTTTTGTCGTTTTCAGCGGAAGAATCGGACCCGGACCAAGCGAGTCTAAGAAGACATTAATTCCTTCTGCCGGAACCGGATCGCCTGTTGTTTGATATTGAATTCTTCCCGAAATAATATTGGGAATAATAATTGCGGGGCGGGGAAACTCATTCGGATCGATAATTGTCCGTGAAGTTATGGTATCGCCAAATTTATCGCGTACTGAAATTTCTAAAGAATATTTTGTGATAATTTTATTTAGGGCGATAAAAAATCTGCCGTCATTTTTTGTTGTATCGCGGTCAACAACAGATTCCGCTTGATCTCTCACGGTGGCTATTGCGCCGCTTATCGGCTGATAGTTTAATCCGTTAATGACAATTCCGGTTACTGCTCCGGGATAGAAAATTACCTGTGTGCTGTCTGTAATTGTTCCAAGCGAAGGCGTGCCGGCAGTTGCCGAAATTGATACCGTTACTTTATCGTTTTGTATATCAGACGATCGGAGATATGTTGCGGCTTTTCCGTTTGCTGTAACAACGGTAAATGTATCGCTTGCATTAGAAAATGTACCGCGTGTTGTGTGAAAGACAACCGGCGTTCCATCCGGAATAGAAGCTTGCAGCGAATCTTTTATCAAAGCCGTTATTACAGTACTGTCTCGATTCGCCTGTCCGAAAAGATATTTAAACGCCGGAGAAACCGAAATAGACTTTGGAAGAACAGGAACAATGTGAATAATTTTTTTAGAAAATGCCGGCTGAGTAACATTTGAAGCTGTAACGCTTCCGCTGTTTACCAGAGTGGTAAAAGATAAATTCGGCAGCGAGCGGAGGGTAACCTGAATAACTGTTTCCGATAAACCGGCAATATTCGGAAGGTTCCAAGTAATAATATTTTTATCAACCGAAATGTTCTGCGGCGTTATGGATGCCGAAACAAATCTGCCGGTTGAAAACAATGAATCCGTGAGCACAACATTTGCGGCGGCTGTATTTCCTGTATTACGAATGCGATATTGATAGACTGCTTCTCTGCCGGAACCAATTATCGTATCCGCAGAAGTCATTTGAAATGTTAAACGAGCAAAGTCACTAACTAATAAATTTATTGTTGTATTTTGCTGACTTGTTTCCCAATAGATGGTACCGGTAAGCAATAAGGTTGAACCGAGTACAGCGGAGCCGTCAACAACGGCTTTAATTGAAACAGAATCTTCTTTTCCAACGCCGATATTATAGATTTTCCACTGTGCAGTTTTTCCGGTAATAATGGCTGAAGACGGTCCGTTGACGAACGATATTCCTGTCATCGGAAGTTCTACTTCTACTGTTGCCGAATCTGCAGTTTTATTCCCAACATTTTTATAGACGAGACTGACAATAACCGTTTCCTTTGCAAAAACTTTTGTTTCCATTGTTCCGTAACTTAGATCAAAATTCGGCGCATCGAGAACAGAAAATGCTATCGTATTTGTTTTCAGCGTATCAACAGGGAAATTTTTATATTTATAAAAAATTATTCCTTGGTTGATAATTTGTGATCCGGGCGCAGTCTGCGAAATTGCATTTTCAGATACAATCACGAGAGCGCACAGTAACAGCACGTATGTAAATAATATTTTTTTCATTAAAAAATAATTGTAATGCGTTATTGTATTCTCACCTTAAATTCTACGGAGCCGTTTTGCTGCGGCGTAACATTGCCGACAGAAACATTGACCACTTTTCTGTTATGGTCATCGGTTGTAAATGTTATTGCCCCGCCCACATCGGAAACGGAAACTCCGTTTACCTTAATACTGTTCGCAACATAATCGGTAAACTGAGGAATCGGATCCGTTACCGTAAAATTACTTACTGATGCGTGTCCGGTATTAGCGTAAGAAATTGTATACGTTACAACTCGTCCCGCTTCCAAATCGCCGGTGGGAAACGGTGATAACGAAAGCGTAATCATCGGCGCATTGATAGTTGTTGTTGAAACCGTACTGTTTGAATATGCAGTATCGGCGGCTGAACGTGCCGTTACGTGTAGTTCATCTTTCGTTTGGTCGAGATAAATACGCGGAATAAATGATACGGCAAATATTCGTACGCTGTCTCCGGCGGCAAGCGAATCAACATCAAT
This sequence comes from Bacteroidota bacterium, assembly GCA_019455105.1. Classification (GTDB taxonomy): domain Bacteria; phylum Bacteroidota; class Ignavibacteria; order UBA10030; family UBA8401; genus JACFMZ01. The sequence continues at coordinate 12,220 of JACFMZ010000078.1, forward strand.
ACCGAAATTATTATTTGTGTTTGTTAATTGTATGTCGGAAGGATCCCATTGTCCGTTGTTGTTTTGATCACGATAAATTTTCCAAGAAAATTTTCTGGAAGAAAGCGTATCGAGTTCAATAACGTCTTTCCTTCTTCCGATATTTTTAATACTGTACCGGTATATTGCCGTATCGCCGGATTCTTTAGTCAACGCTGTCTGCATCGGCGTAATGGTAACACCGTATTCAGCAGATGCGCCGACGGTAACAGAAACAACATTGCTTGCCGTTTGATACGAATTAGTGCCGACTGCGTATTCAGCAGTCATACTACTTTGAATGATGCTGTTCGGCGGTACATTGCCTTTTACTTGCACAACAAGTGTAAGGGTGACCGTTGCATTCGGTACTAAGTTGCCGATATTCCATTGAACAGGATTCCCGGAATTAACAAAACTTCCCTGCGATGCACTGCCTGAAACAACAATAACCGAAGACGGCAGCAAATCTTTTACGACAATATTCGATGCCTGAACATTTCCGGTATTGCTGAAACTTAATGTATAAATAACGTTTTGCATCTGGTTGGGATTATTATTATCAACACTTAATCCTGTTTTTATTGAAAGTAAATTTGCTGTATGAACCGTTATAAGATAATTTCCCGTTATCGTTTTTGATTGTGAGAATTGAGATTTTACCGTCAACACCGTTGAATCAACCTTTCCATTTAACTGCTCGTCGTGAGGCACGAAGGTTCTCAATATTACTTTATATTCTCCATCCGCAGGAAGTGATGAAGTATTTGAAATATTTCCGGGTTGCATCTCATTCGACTGTAATATTCCGTCGCCATTTGCATCATGATAGATATTCACGCTCCAATTTCTTTTAGAAACTGCGCTGAGAAGAAACACATCAGCGCCGTTTCCCGAATTAATAATCGAAACAGGAAAATCTACCGCAATACTGTCGCTTGGTGTGGTATATTGGTTTGAAACCGGAGTAATGTTAACTCCTGCCGATTGCGCCACCGTTATAGAGACAGCATTTGAAAAAATGGTATCCGTTCTGCTTCCGGTTAGAGTAGTAAAAGTTAACTTTGTTCGGCTTGTAATTACCGTTCCGGCAGGTGTTCCAGCGGAAAAAAGTACCGAAGGAAGACAGAACAATGCTAAGAACAAAACTATATTCCAAACAAAAACTTTTTTTGATAAAAACATTTGAAAAAATATCCTTAACCTGTCATTTCGCTTATGGCTTGTAGAATGCGAAGCGAGAAATCTTGTGTTTCGAAAGAAAAACGAGATTCCGGTCCGTTCTGCCCCGAAAAAATACAGCGGGAGAGTATGTGGAATGACTTTGATTTCAGATTTTTCAGAAGTCTTTAATATTTTATTTCTCACAATCATGAAAATTGTTTTTAATGAATAGTAGCTCGGTATTTAATTGTTGCTTCAGTAGAAAGCGAATTGAGCGTCCCGACATTGATTGTAATTACTTTTCTTCCGTCATTTGTTGTTACGGTTACTTCATCACCGTCAGCGGCATCAGTTTTTGCTATATTATTTATCGTTACCGAATTTGCAACATACGACATGCTGTCCGGTTCAGTTTCTGTAAGCACAACATTGTACGCTTTTCCATGACCGACATTTTGATAGGTAACCGTGAACGTCATTTCATCGCCGGGAGGACGATTGCCGGAAGGAGTAACTGATCGAACGACAGAAAGTACGGCTTTGCCGATTGTTGTGGTTCCCACAGCACTTTGAAATTTTGATTGATCTGCATTAGACTTAACGGTGAAGGTGGTTACGTCTTGAATTTGATCGCTGGAAACAACCGGAACAATTAAGCGTGCTAATATTTTAATGCTGTCTGCTGCCGCTAACGTATCAATATCAATTCCTGTTAACGAGCCCTGCGTATCGTGTAACTGAGTATCTCCGTTATCAAGAATAGAATTATTATTCACATCCTTAAAGAAGGTCCATGAATATCCTCTCGTTGAGCTGTAAGATAATTCTCCAATATCTGAGGAATTTCCTGTATTAAAGATAGTAAAGGCGTACGCAAGCGTATCATCGGTTTCTTCAGCAGCCGAAAGAGTTGTCGGTGAAATTGAAAATCCTCGAATAACTCCAACAGCGGCATACGGAGAATTACTGGTAATGGTAAATGTATTCCCACCGACAGTATAAGTAACACCAATGGTATTAGTGAGATTTGTTCCATTCGGTAAATCGGGCCGCACTTGTAATGTAAGCTGAATAGAAGCACTTCCGCCGTTACCAGGGATTGTACCAATATTCCAGTTTACTGTTCCGCTGTTGTTTACACCGCCGTT
>JACFMZ010000175.1 GCA_019455105.1 Bacteroidota bacterium
AGCATTATCGGTATTTTTATAGACAATATCTTTATACGCAAAATTATAACTGCCTAAATCATAATCCGTAAAATATATTATTCCCGGAATTGAATTCGGCATAAACGGCTTTGTTGAATTACTATAAGGCTGACGCATCATCGCATCAATCACATCAGGGTGAAAGCGGCAATTTCCTAATTTCAATCCTTCTGCCATGCCCATTAATCCCTTCATGGCGTTTGCGGCAGAAGGTTTTGATGCTTGACCTTTCCAATATTTTAAAAGAGCATTATATTCCGGAGTTGCCGGAACGGAGAGCGGGCCGACAACAGTTTCAAATTTTTTATACGTCCACCACGACCAGCCGATATTATTTGCCTCCAGCATCGCAATACATTCGGCAAACCATGCATTAGAATTTTCTCCCGATTCTCCCATCCATAACGGACGGTTCGTTTCGTTCCGCAATGTTAAGAGATAATTAATTGTGCCGACATCGGTTCCGTTCCAATATTTATGAAAACTCCACGCCATGTTCTCATCCCACGCAGGAGCCAGACCGTTAAAATCCGTTGCGTACCAGTTTCCTTCAATAAAAAGTAAATGGTTTTTATCCACCGAACGTATTGAATCGGTAATCATCACATAAATATCACGAAGATCTTTATTATTATTTGGGAGGTTCCAAGCCGGCTCATTCAACAAATCATAACCGCCGATCCAGACCTCATCTTTATAGCGTCGAGCCAATTCTTTCCACAATTTTACGGCGGCAAATTTATTTGCTTCACTCTCCCAAAATGATAAAAAGGCAGGATTATAATCGCTGATATTATTCGCACTCTGTCCGCCGGGAGCGGCATGAAGATCAAAAATAAGATAAATTTTATTTTCCGCACACCATTGAAGCAGACTGTCGGTAATGATAAATCCTTCTTCGCGAAATGTGCCGTTGCTGTTTAAAAAATATTCCCAGTGCATAACGTAGCGAACAGAATTAAAACCCCATGCGGACAGTTGTTCAATATCTTTCCGCGTAACAAAATTTTTTCGGTACGCTGTCCAGAAAGTATCGGCATTTGCTGCACCGACCGTTTCGTTAATTTTATTTTTCATCTGCCAAAACGCATCAGCAAACCCCGAGGTTAGTACCATATATCCTTCAGGAAGAAGCCACCCGCCAAGTCCCATTCCCCGAAGTTGTATTTGTTTATTTTGTCCGTCAACAATAAACTTCCCTGATGCTTTTAAGAAACCATCTGAGTGTGAACGTGAAACTATCAGCAGAATAAAAAGCAATATGGAGAATGCATATTTCGTTTTCATTAGTACAGCCTGTCTTTTATTTTAGCAGCAGAAGTTTTTTAGTAGAAATATTATTTCCGGCGGTTAGCGTATAAAAATAGATACCGGATGAAAGCTGGGATGCATTAAATTGAACCGAATAATTTCCCGCTTCCTGCACTTCATTCACCAGTGTTGCCGTTTCTTTTCCAAGAAGATCATACACTTTTAATGTAACCGCAATTGCACTGTGGTTCCGAGCTTCGGGAATGCTATACCGTATCGTTGTTGAAGGATTAAACGGGTTTGGATAATTTTGTTCTAA
>JACFMZ010000079.1 GCA_019455105.1 Bacteroidota bacterium
ACACCGAATGTTGAATTGCAATGGATGACGGCGACGGAAGTAAATAATTACGGGTTTGAAGTGGAAAAGAAATTGCAAGATTCAAAAATTCCCAAATTTCAAGATTGGGTGAAAGTTGGATTTGTGGAAGGTGCAGGAAATTCCAATTCGCCGAAAAATTATTTGTTCACGGATAACAATATTACAGACGGAAAAATTACGTATCGCTTAAAACAAATTGACCGCGACGGAAATTTTACATATTCGCATGAAGTGGAAATTGAAGCCGGAAATATTCCGCAGAGATTTTCGTTGGAACAAAATTATCCGAATCCGTTTAATCCGACAACGCAAATTCGTTTCACGATTCCTGTTTCAAGTTTCACAACATTAAAAGTGTATGATATTGTCGGGCGCGAAGTTGCGATGTTGGTGAATGAAGTGAAAGAAGCGGGGAGTTACAGTGTTCAATTATCAATGAACGAATATCAATTATCAAGCGGTGTGTATTTTTATACTTTACGTGCGGGGAATTTTGTTGCGACAAAGAAGATGCTTTTAATGAAATAAAACAGATTACAGAAGATAGAATTTTAGAATGGGAGAGTCGTAGAAAATACGGTTCTCCTTTTTTATTTTTTGATTGATTCAATGATTCATTGACTCAATCAAAAAATTCTAATATTATGCATTATAAATTTGTACCTTCCACTATGATTCGCCTTCACATAATTTTTTTATTTTCTTCCTCAAACTCGCCGATGCTTCGGTTCTTTCGCACATTATCCCACGTAAAATATCTGCCGTTCATAGAAATAAACACTCCCGCCGGAAGAGTCTGCACAAACGCAAGAGCGCTTCCCAAATTAAATAAACCGTCGGAGCTTCCGAACTTATACGGAACCATTGCGCCGGTAATGACAATAGTTTTCTTTGAAATTTTGTGTGCAAGATATTTTGCTGTTTCAGCCATCGTATCGGTTCCGTGCGTAATAACAATTTTCTCTTCCGGAGTTTTTATACAATGGTGGGCAATTATTTCTCGGTCCGCATCGGTCATCTCCAAACTGTCAATCATCATTAATGTTTCAATATGAATATCAATGCGCGAACGTCCGAGCGTAAGCATTTCTGCCAGATGAGTATCTTTGAAGAAAAGTTTTCCGGTCAGTTCATTATATTCTTTATCAAATGTTCCTCCGGTAACAAAAATTTTTATCGGCATAACTTTACTCTCTTACAAGAAATGAAGTATTAAAAAATGAGGAGTGATTATTTTCATGCCGGCTCCAGGCATGAAAAATGGTTCTAAATATTTTTTGTAATGTAATCGGAGTTTTAGTGAATTTCAAACAGAAAAATGGAAGGAAGTATCGGAAACAGGTATTTGTCTTTATAAATAGCAACGGTGAGAAACAACAATGCCGCTTATCGGGTACGATACAGCGGCATTATGAAAAACGAATTAATTTTTATGATTTTTTCATTTCTTTCTTTGCTTCTTTTTGCACTTTCGGCGTTGCGGATTTCATATCTTCATCTTTGCAGTCGCTGCAGCAACCTTCGTCCGTACAATTATCGTCGGATTTTTTAACCGATGATTCTTTTTTCACCGGTGCATTTCCTTCGGCGGCTTCATAACCCGCATCAGCAACAGCTTTAATAAGCGCAGAAGTCATTTCTTTCCCGGCGTTTGCGACTTTTACCGTTGCAGATTTTTCTTGTAAATTGACTTTTACATCCGATACGCCTTTTACTCCCTTTAATGCTTTTGTAACGTTTGAAACACAGCCGTTACAGGTCATTCCGTCGATAGCAAGTTTTACGGTTTTATCGCCGGCATAAACATAGCAGGAAACAGCTAAGACTAAAAAAGCTACGAGTGATTTCATTGGTCCTCCTTGTTAAAAAATGTTGTGAATTTTGTATTAATATAATATGAAAACTGTGTAATTTCAAGTTGTAAAAGCTGCACGGATTTCTGTACATTATGCTTACGAATAATGAATGACATTTCTCTCAACATCAAAAGAATTTTTTTAATTCCGGCAGTTACGCTCTTTTTATTTTCGTGTTCTCTCAAGAAACAAAATGAAAATACTGCAATGCCGGCAGAGACATGGTACCGGCAGGCGGTGGTTGACCTTGGCTATCGTATTCACATGCAGTCGCCGGAACAGGGAATGGCAATTTCTCGCGGAATTGGTACCGATACGCCGGGGAAAGCATATATTTTTTCAAAAGGCATTTGGAGTTCGTTTTTAGAATATCCGTATTCCGATTATCCGTTGATTGACGGAAAAGATTCTGTTCTTCTTACCATTCATCATCTTACGCATCACGGAGCGTATCGTCCGGTTGTTGAAATTTTTCAACATGGAATTTCCCGGGAAATACCATTCCCGAAAATAATGTGGGATGCAACGGACTATGTGATGATGAAAGGTCTGCACGTGTTTTCTGATGGAACGGCATGGGCAGTCGGTCAGCAGGGGCGTATTGTGTATTTTAACGGAAAAGTTTGGAAAGAAACCGCCAGCCCGCTGTTGAAGCCAAACCGTTCCACAGTTTTTGAAGGCGATCTGAATGATATTGCTATGACATCTAAAACAACCGGCTGGGCGGTCGGCAGAAATGGAATTATTCTTCGCTATGAAAACGGAAGCTGGAAAATTATTGAATCGCCGACGGAGACAGCGCTGCAAAAAATTTCCATGGTGAATGATTCTACCGGCTGGGCAGTTGGAAACAGCGGAGTGATTTTGCAGTGTCGTGCGGGAAAATGGAATACAATTGAAAATGAAATTCACGAAGAATTTTTTTCGGTCTATGCACTCAATGATCATCGTGCGTGGATTGTTGGAAATAATTCTACACTGTTGACATGGAACGGAAAAACATGGCAGCAAGACAACGCTCTAAAAATTTACGATGATGTTTTTAATGATGTTTCTGCTGTGAAAGATTCTGCCGGCGCGATCCATTTGTGGGTAATCGGGAATAAGGGAATTTATACAAATTCTCAGTCGCTGGATTTTTCTTTTACCGATATAACTTCCGAAGCATCGCTTCGGAGAACAGGAAAAATCGGATTCTTCTTTGAACGGAGTAAAACAGATTATCCTGATCTGTTCATTGTTAATGATGACGGTGCAAGTCTTCTTTTTGAAAACAACAAAAATAATTTTTATACTGACGTTACTTCCGAAACGGAATTGCTTACTGCACCGCGCAATGCTGCGGCAACAGCGGTCGGCGATATTAATAATGACGGCGCTGTTGATATATTGCAGATTACCGACCATAAAAATTTTAAACTCTATTTCGGTTCTCCATTCGGCGGACTGAATGACGGAACAGAATATTCTCAGCTTTCTTTTTCTGAAATTAATCCTCTCACGCCGATCGCTGCAAAGTTTATTGATTTGGATAATGACGGAAATCTCGATCTTTTTCTGTCGAACTATCTCCATCCCGATCAATTATTTCGTAATGATGGAACCGGAAAATTTACGAATATTTCCGAGCGCCTTAATTTTGAGAAAGAACAAAACCTTGAAACCTACGGAGCAGTGTTCGGCGATTTTAATAACGACGGATTGATGGATATTTTTATTCCGTATTATGTCAGCTATAAAAATAAATTTTTCGATTTATTTCTTAATAAAGGAAATTTTCACTTCGAACGGCAGACAGATACTTCATTTTATTCCACGCGTGATCTTTCGCCGACTGCCGCGCTTGCACAAGATTTCAATAACGACGGACTACTGGATATTTTTGTCCATTCGCAGAAAGCGCCGCCGATTCTTTTTCTACAAACAGCGGATCATCATTTCAAAAATGTTTCGGCATCCGTCGGACTGTCGCACACAAATGTTCATCCCGAACCGATTAACGGCATTGTCTCCTGTGCGGATGTAAACAACGACGGATGGATAGATATTTTTGACGGTTCAAAATTATATCTTAACTCACCGCAATTTTATTTTACTGAAGTTTCGGAACGAGTCGGAATTCAATTTACCGGTACGCCGACCTTTGCCGATATTGATAATGACGGCGATATGGATATTTACATCGGCAGTAAGCGGGAATCGCTGGGTCAGGGAGATAGAGCCGCATTGTTTAGAAATAATTTCAACCAAAATTCTTTTATTAAGGTGCGTGCTGTCGGTGATATTTCTAACCGTATGGCTGTTGGCGCAAAAATTCTTCTTGAAGATGAAACTGCAGCCGTACAAAGTCGAACTATCGGATTAGGAACAAATCAAGCGGGAGCGCAAAATTTAAATGAGGTTCATTTCGGCGTAAAGAAAAACAAACAATATTCCGTAAAAATTATTTTTCCGAATGCGTCGGATGATACTGTTGCCTTTTATAATGTAACGGCAGGAACGATTTTAGAAGCGACAGAATCCGTCTTTCTCATGCATTACGTTATCGTCGCTCTTAAATCGATTCAACGAACATTATTATCTTTCCATTGGATTTTTTTGATGATTCTTGCCCTTTGCGCAATTCTTCTTTCATACGGCTGGAGGGCTGCAGGAAAATTATTACACACAGAAAAGATTACCCAAAAAGTTTATACGCAGATTCTTTTTGCGGCACTGTTTTTACTGCTGTTCCAAGTCATTTTTCAACGGCAGTTTTTTTCTGCTTTTGGCGCTGCGTTCGGAAGTTCAATTGTTATCGGCGCAGTTAGTCTTCTTCTTGCCGGCAACAGAATCAGGAAACGGGAGGCGCAATACATTTCTCATTTTAAAATTCTTGAACTGCTCGGGCAGGGGGGAATGGGAAAAGTGTATAAAGCGATAGATACAACATCAAAAAATATTGTCGCGCTGAAAATTCTCAACCAGGAATTGTTAAAAGATCCGGAAAACAGAAAACGATTGAGCGCCGAAGGGCATTTGCTTTCTTCGTTTCATCATCCGAATATTGTCCGGGTATATGAAATCGGCGAATCTTCCGAGCGGGGATTTATTGCCATGGAATTTCTTTCGGGCGGAACGCTGAAAGAAAAACTTGAACAGATTCATCCTCTTTCTTTCTTTGAAATTCTTCGTTATATAACAGAAGTCTGCATCGGATTGGAAGAAGTTCATCGGAACAATATCGTTCACAGAGATTTAAAAACCGGAAACGTTATGCTGGCGGAAGACGGATCGGTGCGCATTATGGATTTTGGCTTGTCAAAATCTCCGCTCGTTACCACAATGACATCGCTCGGAACGGTTCTCGGCACTCTCGGCTATGTTGCGCCGGAACAAGTAACCAGCACTAACGTGGATCAGCGGACCGATATTTTTTCTCTCGGTGTACTGATGTATGAACTTCTTACCAATCAGATGCCGTTCAAAGGAGAGAATGAAATTGCCTTAATTCATTCAATCTTTAATACTGTTCCGCTGCCGCCGTCATCATTACGAAATGATCTGCCGAAAGAGATGGATGAGATAGTAATGAAATGTTTGGCAAAAGATATTGAACAGCGCTTTCATTCTGTTGCAGCGGTGCGGGAAGCAATTGTTGTCCTTCAAAAAAATATTATGAACAAAGAATAATTGGAATTTTTTTATGAGTGAAATTCAGCAGCGCTATCAAAAATTATTAGGCGATTCAATGAGCCAGTTCTCATCGGAATTTATGGAATTAACGGCGCATTTAAAAGCCGACCGGGTTGCCGATGAAGTTCTCAAAAAAGTTGAAAAACTGTTTAAGCTCTTTATGGAGTATAACAGAAAATTAGGAAGCGAGGCCTCTCTTTTTTTTGAACAGCTGGAAAAATTAGAAAAATCGTTTGAACAGGTTCAAGAAGCAAAACGGCAGTATGAAGTTCTCTATGCGTCGGGCATTTTATTCTCTTCTGAAAAAGAAATGAAAATGTTAATGGAAAAAGCGGTAACGACGGTGGTCAAAGAAGTTCATGCCGATCAGGGATTTATTATTTTAACAGATGATGCCGGCGAAATACAAGAGATTGTTTCTTGTAATATGGATCCGGAAAAAAATCCTGAGGCAAAAGAACTTTCTCTTTCTGTGGTGAAAGCAACCGTCTCCAACTCTCAGCCGATGCAGATGGGAAGCGCGAATGATGCATTTGTAAAACAGCAGAGCGTTGTCCGGCTGGGCATTACGTCGGCTGTCTGCGTGCCGTTGGTCAGCAAAACAAAAGTATTCGGCGCTGTGTATTTAGATCGGCGGAATAAAGAACATCCATTTATAGAAAACGACCTGGTGTATCTGCTGGCGTTTGCCCGCCAGATTGTGCGCGGATTTGAAATTTCCATGGAAATCAGTTCATTGGAAAAGAAATTACTGTTTGAAACCGTACTGCGCTTTGAAGATTTACGAAAAGAATTTTCCTGTGAACGCATCGTCGGTTCGAGCAAGAAATTATTTGAAGTATTAAAAGTTGCGGCAAAAATTGCTCCCACGGATGCTTCCGTTATTATTCTGGGAGAAAACGGAACCGGAAAAGATCTTCTTGCACATGTCATTCATGAAAACAGCCGCCGGGCATCCGGTCCGTTTGTTACCATCAACTGCGGCGCCATTCCGGATAATCTTTTGGAATCGGAATTATTCGGATATGAAAGCGGCGCGTTTACCGGTGCCACAAAATCCAAACCCGGAAAGATTGAACTGGCAGACGGCGGCACGCTGTTTTTGGATGAAATCGGCGAGCTGAATGTTAATCTGCAGGCGAAACTTCTCCGCGTTATTCAAACAAAAGAAATTGAGCGCCTCGGCAGTATTCACGCGCGGAAAATCGACCTGCGGTTTATTGTTGCGACAAATAAAAACATCACAGAAATGGTGGAACAGAATTCTTTCCGTGAAGATTTATATTACCGACTGAGAGTGATTGAATTATTAATGCCTCCGTTGCGCGAACGGCGGGAAGATATTCTTGATCTTGCAAATTATTTTATCCGGAAATATGCCGAAGGAAAAAATATTTCTCTCTCAACCGAAGCGCTGACCATTCTGGAAAATTATCACTGGCCCGGAAATGTTCGTGAACTGGATAACATTATTCAACGGGCGGTGGTTCTTATGAAACAGCCTGTTATCTCGGCGGAAGATCTTCCGCCGGAAATTATTGATGATGAAAGTCTTGCTCCGGTTATTGTAAGCGGTAAAACATTGGAAGAGGCGGAAACGGAATTTCGTAAAATGTATATCATTAGAGCGCTGAGGCAGGCAAAATCAAAATCGGAAGCGGCGCAGATGCTCGGTATTAACCGCACACATTTTCACCGGCTGCTGGCGCAGCTTCAGATTGAAGGTTGAATTATAACAATCCTTTCTTTTTGGCGTAGTCGGGATATAATTCTTTTAAACAATCGGGACAGATTCCGTGTGAAAATTTTGCGGAAGAGTGCTGCGCGATGTAGCCTTCAAGCTGCTGCCAGTACCCGCCGTCGTTTCTAATTTTTTTACAGTTCGAACAAATAGGCAGCAAGCCGCTTAATGTTTTAATCTCGTCTATCTTATCCTGCAAATCGTTATTCAAAGTAACTAATTCCGTGTTGGCATGTTCAATGGCGTTTTTCGCTGTGTGAATTTTTCGGTTATAGAGATACAGAACAAAAATAATTACGCCGAGAAATGCAACGCCGATGTATAATAATGTTGTGTTGTATTGTTCCTTTGTCAGCCGAAGATCATCGATCATTTTTTCCTGTTTCAAATTTTCAATAATCCGTTCCTGCTGCATTGTTTCCAGATTGGCGGAGAGGTCGGCAATTTTTCCGTTTTCGGCGGTGTTGAATAATGTATCCTTCGCGGCGGAATATAATTTGAAATACGTAAATGCTTTTTTGGAATTCCCTTTCTGTTCATAAATTTTATAAAGAAGCTGATACGAATCCTTTAAAATATCCGGCGTATTAAGTTTTTTGGCGATATCAATGGCCGACTCTAATTCGGTAATTGCTTTTACGAACTCTCCGGTGTAAAAGTAGGCGGTGCCGAGTCCGTTATCGGCTTGTGCTAATCCATACTGCTGGCTTAATTGCTTATTAAGATTTTTTGCTTTGGTGATATTTTCAATTGCTTCGGGAAATTTATTTTCTGCAATATTCAACAATCCAGATCCGTAATAAGAATATGCTTTTCCAGCTTCGTAATTTTTTTCTTCTGCAAGCTTTACGGCTGTTGAAAGATACTGCTGTGCCAGTTCATAATGTCCGAGTTTTAATTCCGCAAGTCCGAGATTATGATTAAACCGAATTAAAGAAAGTGTATCCATGCTATTGTTTTTAAGCCGCATTGCTTCTTTAAAATAGCCAATTGCTTTTTCATACATGCCGATGTAGTGATATACCAGACCGATATTGTTAAGTGTGCTGATAATGTTTGCTGAATCTTGATGGAGAGTACGAATTTTTAATGCTTCTCTATGATGTTCCAGTGCTTTGCTGTATTGTCCTGAAAAAACATAATTTACACCGATAACACTATGTGCGCTCCCCATTTGCCGTTCATTCCCTATCGACTTTGCCAGAGCAAGAGATTTGAAACCGAATTCTAAACCGAGCGAAAAGTTTCCGGTAATGGTGGATGTGAATGATGAAATGCCGTACAGTCTTGAGAGCGTATCTTGCTTATGATATTCTACTGCCAGCGGAATTGCTTCGGCAGCATAGTCAAAAGATTCTTTAGGAAAAGAATTCTGCGTTATGGCGGAAACGGCATACAATATCTCTAATCTCTCTTCTCCGATAGAATTTGGAAGAAGAGATTTTAAAGAATCAATTCTGCCGTTTTGTGAAAAGCACAATGACAGCGGAAGGAAAAGACAATATATTTTTTTCAATTTCATTACAGTGAAGTCTCATTTATTGCTAATATAACAATATTTTCTTTAAGCAACAGTTTCAGCTGAAAAAATTTTATTGTCTCTTTTTTGCAACATTATTTTTAGCCGTTTTGTCTCTTTGTTGCGACATTCAATCTTTAAGAAAAATAATCTTTAATTTCAGCAGAAATGAACAACATTTATTTAAAAAGTTTGGAACAATATTTGGAATAGTATGAGTAATAAAACAAATCATTGAAACAAATATGCCGGATAATATTCTCATAATAGATAAGAACACATCAGAACTTCGCCGTCTGCGTGAAGTGTTAGTACGTGAAGGTTACAGCGTTATGACTGCTTCGGATGATGAAACAGCAAAACAAATTTGCGAACAGATTAATGTAAAATTTATTTTAGGCGAAGCAAAATTGATAGGATATTGTAAAAATAAATAAGAGAAGTAACAAATAATTTTACAATCGAAACACTGAAAATTCTTTTTTTACGCCGCAATAAATAAGGGGGAAATATGTTAAAAACCACAAAACTCGTTTCACTGTACATTATTTTAATTTCAAGTATTTTTGCACAAGGGTATTGGTCGCAAAAATTTGCGCAGGTGGGGACGAACAATAATGTTCCGGAAGCATTAGCGGTAGATTCCAAAGGAAATGTTTACATCGGCGGCGGTTTTGATTTTGTTTTCGGAGTGAACACAAAATATTTTGCAAAGTGGAATGCAGCAACAGGCTGGGATTCAATTTCCGGACAATTCGGCGGTTCATCATTCCCGATTCAATCAATGGCTGTCGGAGCGAATGATGAAATTTATGTCTTCGGTGGGTTCAGCAGTGTTGGCTCGTTAAAAACCAAATTTGTTGTGAAATGGGACGGTGCAAAATGGGATTCTGTCCCCGGTTCGTATAAATTGGGAACATATCTTTATAATGTAAAATTGTTTTATGCTGGAAATAAATTATATGCTGTCGGAGAATTTTCAGGGGGCATTCGTGAATACAGTAACGGAAACTGGAATATTATCGGAACAGGAATAGTAGAGAAGAACAGCAATAACAGCGTACACAACCGCGCTATTACGGTTGATGAAAATGGAAATCTTTATACAGCAACCTATACAAATCCTGCCTATGCGAAAGAAGTTGCAGCAATTATTAAGTGGAATGGAACAAGCTGGGATACCGTGGCAAAAGATATTTCGGGTAATAATTGCCGCGTTAACGATATTGCTGTTTATAAAGATACCATTTATGTTGTCGGCTCTTTCACAAAAGCAGGAAATAAAATTTGTAATAGTGTTGCTCGGTGGGACGGAACAAAGTGGGATTCTCTCGGCATAGGAGTGACGAATGAGCTTCTTCAAGTTGAAGTTGACAAACAGGGAAGAGTGTATGTTGCCGGTGGAAACGCTCCTTTTACTGGAAATCAAAATTGGGGAGTTATTTCTCGGTGGAATGGTTCTGCATGGGAAAAACTTGGCGCCGGAATTACAAAATCTCAATACGGCCAAAATGCTACGATAAAATCCATGATTGTAAAAAATAACAAGCTCTATCTTTGCGGCGATATCAAGCAACCCGGAAATCTCGCTTCAACAGGTGCTGTTATGTATGATATCGAAAAAGAAATTTGGCTGCCGCTTCTTGGAAAGAATACAAACGGCTTTGCGGACGGCACGGTGAATGCTTTTCACGAAACGAAGAACGGTGAGATTTACGTCGGCGGCGGATTTAATTTTGCCGGCGCAATTCCTGCCCAAAAAATTGCACAATGGAAAAATGGTCATTGGGATTCTGTTGGTACCGCAAACTACAAAAATGTTGCAACTGTTACGGATATTACCAGCGATGATTCCGTTGTTTATTTTTCTGGAAATCTTTCGATGATTGGCGGAGTTTCATCTTCAGGCATCATTAAATGGAACGGGAAAAATTTTGTTTCGATGAACGGTCCGGGACAGCCGAATGGAAGTATCAATGCAGTAACAATGTATAATAATAAATTGATTGCGGTTGGAAGCTTTTCGGCAAGTTTCGGAACGTTTCCGAATGCAAAAACTGTGTACAGCGTTTTACTGTGGGACGGAACGAAATGGGATTCACTGAATATTGGCTTAACATCTCGTACGTATTATTCCACTTTTGAATTAATCAATGCGGGAAATGTTACTGCTGTAGCTTCTCATGAAAACGCATTGTATGTCGCGGGAACATTTACTCACGCAGGAAATGATTCTGTTGTGAATATTGCACGATGGGATGGAACGCAATGGCACAAAGTCGGCGATGGAACAATTCGTTATAATAAAAGTACATCAGCTGTAAAAATTACTGCAATGAAATTTATCGGCAGCGATCTTTATATCGCCGGGAAGTTCGATTCGATCGGCACGAAACCGTTCTGGCATCTTGCAAAATGGAATGGATCGAACTGGGATACTGTAAGTTTAGCACTGCAAGGTGATGGAAGTGGCGTTGCGGATATGACATTCGATCTCCAAAACAGAATGTATATTGTTGGAAGTTTTGCAATTAACAAGGATAATTCTCTTAAATACATTGCTCGATGGAACGGTACTGCGTGGGAAAAGCTTGGAAATCTTACAAGCAATTTCGCACAAGAAATGTTCATGGCGGAATCTGACACAAAAGGAAATGTGTACGTCTCCGGTTATTTCGGATATACGGATGGCAATAGTTCGCAAAACTTTGCTGCATGGATAAACGACCCCGGAATTATAGAATCGGTAAAAAGACTAAAAACTTCTACTGTTCCTGAGAAATTTACATTGGAACAAAACTATCCCAATCCGTTTAATCCTGCAACGACAATACGCTATTCCGTTCCTTCAATGCAAAAGATTGAATTAAAAGTGTATGATTTGTTGGGAAGAGAAGTTCAAACGCTGGTCAATGAATTGCAGTCTCAGGGAAATTATGAAGTTCGTTTCGATGCATCAACACTTGCTTCCGGTATTTATATTTATCGATTACAATCCGGCAGTTTTGTAACAACGAAAAAAATGATGCTGATTAAATAATTACTCAGAAAGAGATACAAAATGATAAAATATATTTTACTCTTCTTGCCTGTTTTTTCGTTAGCAAGTGCAGATAATTTCTGGGAACGTAATGAACCGTATTCCGGTGTATTTCAAAGAATGTATTTCGCCGGCGGCGATACAATTTACGGGATACAAAGTTCCGGATATCTGCTATCTACGGATAACGGCGATTCGTGGTCGAAACCGGTTATTGTTGATTACATTACAGGTATGGCAGTAGCACCGAATGGAACAATGTATTTTTCTCAGAATCAATATAAAATGTCCCGTTCAACTAATAAAGGGAGCAGTTGGGTACGTGTCGGCGGAAAAGGCATTAATGAAAATTCATGCAGTGCTGTTATTGTTACATCACAAGGTAATGTTATTGCCTCAACGAGTACAGGATTATATCGATCAACGGATCTTGGTGAGAACTTTACGAAGGTTGCCGGCGCGAATGAATTAAGCGCCGATACAACCATTGTAGTGCTGGCAACCTACAACGGCTCAACCTTGTATGCATTTTCCAGAAATACTACTCTTTTTTACTCTACCGATGACGGTATAACGTGGACACAAGGAACACACAAATTAGATAGTGTTTCTGTTCTCAAGGCAGAAGTTGCACCGAACGGAACGATATTTGCGAAAACAAACAACGGTCTTCGTTCATCCTCAGACGGCGGAAACACATGGAATCCCGCACAGTTTTATGGAACTCGGATTGTTGATTTCTTTATTACAAGAAGCGGAGAAATTTATGTTACGCTTGATAATAAAAGCGCTAAGATTTATAAATCGACCGATAATGGATTAAATTGGACAACAATACCACTTCTTTATACTACTACGAATTCTATCGGCGTAAACGATGCAGGGCATATCTTTGTTGGTAATAATATTACGCTGAGATCAACAGATAACGGCGCAACGTGGAAAGGTCTTCCGGTCTCTTTTTCGCAGGTTGGAAAAATGATTGAAAGCCCCAACCATGAATTATTCACCACTGTTAACCAAAGGTTAAATCGTTCGGTTGATTTTGGTGCAACGTGGACTATTTTCAATGAAGATATCAATGGTGCCAATGCAATAGCTTTTTACGGAGATACGCTGTTAGTCGGTGATAACAATTATGAAACAATGATTTATCGTTCAACGGATAATGGTCTCTCATTTAGTAAAATGCAAAACCTCACCGGCATTAGCGGAAAAATTTATTCAATGGTAGGAACTAGCGTGCCTTCAATTATTGCCGCGACAACCAGCGGTATTTTTCTCAGCGAAGACCACGGAAAAACATGGACGAAAACTTCTACCGGTATAGTTTATTGGCTACAGCAGGTGGCTGACGGAACCATTTATGGATATAGAGAATTTTTCGGCTCAGGTGTTTTCCGTTCAACGGATAACGGAAATTCCTGGCAGGAATTAAAAACAGGAATAGGGAACACTATTATTCGTTCTATTTCTGTTGCACCCAATGGAAACGTCTTTACGGCTACTGAATCAGGGTTATTCCGTTCAACCGATAAGGGAGATAATTGGGTACGAATTGATACACAAAAAGTTAAACCGTATGGAATTTACGCAACGGTCAATAAGGACGGAATTCTCTTCTTTGGCGGAGCAAAAAACGGAATAAATTCAAATAGTTATCAATCTACTGATAACGGCGCAACGTGGCAATATTTAAATAACATGGCCTCTATTGATAACCAGGCGAATATATTGGGGTTCTTTGCTTCGAGCGACGGGCGAATTTTCAGTTTTACATCTGCCGGTTTGTTTAGAAGCGTTCAAATCCCGACATCGGTTAGAATGGTAGAAAATTCTATTCCGCTGCGTATGGAACTTCAACAAAACTACCCCAATCCGTTTAATCCGGCAACGACAATACGATATTCCGTTCCGGCAATGCAAAAGATTGAATTGAAAGTGTATGATTTGTTGGGAAGAGAAGTTCAAACGCTGGTCAATGAAGTGCAGTCACAGGGAAGTTATGAAGTCCGTTTCGATGCATCAACACTTGCTTCCGGAATCTATATATATCGATTACAATCCGGCAGTTTTGTAACAACGAAAAAAATGATGGTTCTGAAATAATCCGATAATTCAAAAATTGCCGAATTAGTTTTTCCGTTAGTTCAGGTGAAATCCGCTAACAGCTCGTTTGCAAAAAATTTAACGGATATTATGAAGGAGGTGGAACAATATAAAAATTAAGATTGAGAATAAAGGGCTTAGAAAAAACAGCTCTTAAATTACCTTAAATTTTTTTTGTAAAAAATTCGATGAAGCTGTTTGATGATTCTCTTCTGGGGAGGAGGGAATAACAATATGCTTCAATCAGAATAAGGCGGAATGTTGAAGGCACGTTCCGCCTTTTTATTTTTTAAAATTTACTTCC
>JACFMZ010000080.1 GCA_019455105.1 Bacteroidota bacterium
GACACAAAAAAGAATTTCTGCATATTCCGGAGGGAAGACCGTACTTAACATCTCTGTACGAGCATCAGGAATTTTTTTGATTTTCCTCCATACTTTTTTTAACAAACAGTTTTCGAAACACTAAAAGTATGAAAGGAAATAATCATGTCTACACCAATCACAACGCCGCAGGAAACAAACGTCCGCGGTAACAACGCCCCAACAACACAAACACCTGTTCACATCACTCCGCAGGAAGTGCATGAGACGCTGTCGCGGCATATGCTGGCAGATGGTTTTGATATGGTGATTGATTTAAAGAAAAGCCACGGCGCCTGGATACAAGACTCACGCCATAATAAAAAGTTTTTGGATTTCTTTTCTTTCTTTGCCTCTTCAGCACTCGGCATGAATCATCCGAAACTGACGACGCCGGAATTTTTAGAGAAGCTTGCCTATACGGCGGTGAATAAGCCTTCTAATGCCGATGTCTATTCCGTGGAGATGGCGGAATTTGTAGAAACATTTCACCGTATCGCTCAGCCGGATTATCTTCCGTATGTGTTCTTTATAGACGGCGGCGCGCTTGCCGTTGAAAATGCATTAAAGACCGCTTTTGACTGGAAGGTGCGAAAAAATTTTGCCAAAGGAATTACCTCTGAACGCGGGCATCAAGTTATTCATTTCCGGCATTCATTCCACGGGCGAAGCGGATACACCTTATCGCTTACCAATACCGACCCGACGAAGACGGATTACTTTCCGAAATTCAAATGGCCCCGCATTCATAATCCGGCAATTAAATTTCCATTAACCGAACAACATTTAAAACAGGTAATGGAAGAAGAGACGCTTGCCGTAACACAAATAAAGGAAGCGATTAAAAATAATCCGGATGATATTGCCGCCATTATCATTGAACCGATTCAAGCCGAAGGGGGAGATAATCATTTCCGAAAAGAGTTTCTTCAGCAGCTGCGAACGCTCTGCGATGAGAACGAAATTCTTTTAATTTTTGATGAAGTTCAGACCGGTGTAGGTTTAACCGGAAAAATGTGGGCGCATGAACATTTTGTACAACCGGATTTAATGGCATTCGGCAAGAAGACACATATCTGCGGATTGATGGCAAGCCGGCGCGTTGATGATATTGCCGAAAATGTTTTCAAGAAGAAAAGCCGTATTAATTCCACGTTCGGCGGAAATCTTATTGATATGGTTCGAGCAAAGAGAATTTTTGAAATTATTCACGAAGAAAATCTTGTGGAAAATGCGCGCGTTCAGGGAGAGTTTCTGCTAAAGGAAATTCAACAGCTCGCCGGCAAATTTCCGGTGCTCATTTCAAATCCGCGCGGACGAGGATTGATGGCAGCTTTTGATTTGGATACGCCGGCACACCGCGGAGAATTAATGACGAAAGCATACGAAGCAGGATTAATTCTCATCGGATGCGGCGAACGTTCCATACGATTTCGCACGCCGCTCAATATTACGCAGGATGAGTTAAAAACCGGGCTTAGAATTATTAACGATGTCATTAAAAAAATTAAATAATTGTCGGTAACAAAAAGATTTATGAACGGCGCTGTTCAACAAACAGACCCCTTAGAATTAAATTGGAAAACAGTTCACAAACTGCTTGTTGATTTTGTTCGAGATGAAGTAACCAACGCCGGCTTTACAAAAGCCGTCGTTGGCGTTTCCGGCGGAGTGGATTCTGCTGTTTCTGCCTATCTTGCGGCGGAAGCGCTCGGCGCACAGAATGTGCTCGGCATTATTATGCCGTACAGAACAAGCAGCACTGAAAGTAAAGCCGATGCCGAAGAAGTGATAAAACAATTACATATCCGTTCTGAAATTGTTGAAATTACTTCAATGGTTGATCCGTTGTTCGACTCGCTTGGTATTACGGATAACCTTCGGCGCGGCAACATTATGGCAAGAGAACGGATGATTATTTTATATGATTTTTCTCAAAAAGAAAAAGCATTAGTCGTCGGAACATCGAATAAAACAGAATCGATGTTAGGATACGGAACATAGTTTGGCGACATGGCGTGAGCAGAAAATCCATTGGGGGATTTATACAAAACACACGTTTGGGCGCTCGCTGAAGAACTCGGCGTGCCAAAAAAGATTGTCAGTAAAAAACCGACTGCCGATCTTTGGGAAGGGCAAACAGATGAAGGGGAGCTGGGATTCACCTATCGTGAAGTTGACCGGCTGCTGTATTATATGATTGATGAGCGGCGTACTGATGCGGAGTTAGCAGCAATGAATTTTGAGAAGAATTTTATCCATACTGTTCGTAAAAAAGTTAAACTCAATCAATTCAAACGACGCCCTCCGATCATTGCAAAAATCTCCAATCGCACGGTGAATATCGATTTTCGATATGCCCGCGATTGGGGAATCTGATGTATCTTTTACGCCGGCAATATTTTTTTGCATGGAGAACACTAATTCATCGGTGTTCATTCTTTTTTATTGTGAGTAATGAATGAGCGAAGAAATTCTTCCAAGAACATTATACATTGTTCCGACTCCGATAGGAAATTTAGAAGATATTACGCTTCGATCGTTGCATATTCTTCAGCATGTTGATGCCGTTGCCGCTGAAGATACGCGGACAACGAAGATACTTTTGGATCATTACAATATTTCAAAGCTGTTGATTAGTTTTTTTTCACAGAATGAGCAGCTCCGCATTCCACAGCTGGTGGAACGAATGAAAAGAGGCGAATCACTGGCGCTCGTTTCGGATGCCGGCACGCCGGGAATTTCCGATCCGGCACATTCAATCATTACGGCGTGCATTGAAGAAGGGATTAATATTGTTCCGCTTCCCGGTGCAACGGCATTTATTCCTGCGCTTGTTGCCAGCGGGCTTCCGACTCATGAATTTGTTTTTGCCGGATTTCTTCCGCACAAAAAGGGGAGACAGACAAAGTTGAAATTACTGGCGGCTGAAAAACGGACATTTGTTCTCTATGAATCGCCGCATCGGCTTTTAAAAACGCTGCAAGAGCTTTTAAATTTCTGCGGAAACCGCAATGCTGCGGTAGGACGTGAGTTGACAAAAAAATTTGAAGAAATAAAACGAGGAACATTATCAATGCTGGCAGAACATTTTTCTCAAGCAACTATCCGCGGTGAGTTTGTTATTGTGGTGGAAGGCGCCGATGAGTAAAAAATTATTTTCTTATTTGCATATACCAAAAAATGCGCTTATATTTCTTCAAGTTATTTTTCAGCATACCACAACTTACTATTCCCGAAATATATTTTTCATGAAGTTACGTTTTATTGCCGTACTCTGTTTGTTGCTTCCAATTATTACGTACGCTCAGCCGGTACCGGACTCGCTGGTGTATTCATTTTCGTTCAGCGATAGTACAAAAAGGAACGACTCTCTTACCTCCGATATTGATTTACGAACACAGCCAGGCAGTATTATTCTTGCACTCGGAAAAACAAAAAACTTAGGAAGTAATGCTGTTTTTACCACCGTGTATATCGGCTCTTACCCGCCTTCCGCACAAGATCCAAATATTCCTGATACTGCAAAAATTAACGGAATGAATTTAGGTGATAATAAATTTACTACCTTTAATGAGTTCCCTACTGGTCCCAGTTCGAATATTGGATCATATATTAAAATTGATCTTCGTTCCATAAGAAATGTTAACAAAGTTGTATTGGTAAACTTTGCCGATCTCCCTCAGTTCTACAGACAGAGACCGATCGCTTTTTCGCTATTTTCCGGATTGGATTCGAACAGCCTTTCCCGTGTATTTCAAGAAACAAATAATGTTGACAGCACAATTTCCCGATACACAATAAATATTGCCGATGTGCGTCCCGTGCAATTTTTGAGATTAACGTTGGATCGAATGAATCCGCCGAATTCCACTATTATTTCAGAAGTTCAAATTTACGGTGATGGGTATGTTCCCAGCGGAACATT
This sequence comes from Bacteroidota bacterium, assembly GCA_019455105.1. Lineage (GTDB taxonomy): Bacteria > Bacteroidota > Ignavibacteria > UBA10030 > UBA8401 > JACFMZ01. Next base: position 3,947 of record JACFMZ010000080.1, read on the forward strand.
TGTTACGAAGGTAGATTCGTTTGCCTCTTCATCGGCAAATTTTGGAAATATTTCTGCCTACGCCAAAATTCCCAGCGGTACGAATATTACTTTTCAAATGAGAACCGGTACAACAAAAAAGGTTGACAGTCTTCATTGGTCAGACTGGTCGTCACCAATAGTCTTTTCCTCTGCGACTGAAGCATTATCGGGAAGCCGGCTGAGCGTCAGCGAGCCGAGAAGATATTTTCAATGGAAGGTTGTCTTGAATTCAGCCAATCTTGAAACACCGAGCATTGACAGTCTTCATTTTACGTATCAATATTCTCTTGTTGCAGATTCTGTCTATGCTTCCGTATCACCTTCTGAGATACCGGCATTTGAAAAAGCAACATTGCATTATTTTATTGATGCCGTAATTTCACCGGCAAATTTAGGAATTGATACCATTATAATTTTTACGCAGTCTGCTGCGGCAATTCAAAATGTTTTGGTCAACAATTCAGCCGTTCCTTTTTTTGCAGCTACCTTTCCTGATAAATTAATTGTAAGTTTTCGCAATACTATTTTTACATCATCAAAAATAGAAATTATCTTTTCTACCCGGCTTATTACTTCAACAAAATTTAAATCCGAAGTTATCAGTAAAGCGGCAGCATGGAACCCGCAAAGTGTAGATTATCAAAAAAATGCATTCGGCGAAGCCTGGTCGGTTTCAACAACGGGAATATCGAGCACAACACTGGTGAATGTGCGTATCGATCCTAATCCGTTTACGCCGAACGGCGACGGAAAAAATGATCAGACCATTGTGGATTTTGCAATAGCGAATATCGTAAAAACAAAATCGTTACGAATTGCTGTTTATAATCTTTTAGGAAAAAAAATACGATCGCTTGCCGATCTTCAAACAGGTGTTGCTCCGTTTTACGGCGATCCCCGAAAAGGCGGGAAGGGAATTCTGTGGGACGGTAAAGATGATGAGGGGAAGGTTGTTTTGCCGGGTGTTTATTTAATGCAAATTTCCATCGATACGGATAACGGTGGAGAATTTATAACCAAAACAGTAGTGGTTTCCTATTGAAATATAAAAATTACATATTCACGGCAATAGTTCTCTCCGCTATTGTCTTTTCGCAGGCTTTTTCACAAGCATTTTTAATTAATGATTTTTCTCCTAAAGTAACAGCTTTGGGAAGAACCGGTATCGGAATGAAAGGTGATGTTTCGCTGCTCTTCTATAATCCGGCATCGATTGAATTTGGTAAACCTGTTCAAGTGTTTGCCGGCTATACGGAATTATATCCGCTGGTGAAGGATAATAATTTAAATGTGCTGAATGCCGGAGGCGCTTATACATTCGGCTCTCTCGGTACGGTGGGAATTGGTCTTTCACAATTTTCCCCAAAATTTTGGACCGAACGGACAATAGTTCTTTCTTATGCAACACGAATGTTGTTGGAGAATCTTTCTCTCGGTTTTTCCGCGAAACTTCTTTCCTGGAGTGCGGAAGCACCGCAGGGTGAATATGCAGTTCCGGAACCGGCATTATCAAAAACAAATATTTCATTTGATGCCGGCTTGCTCTATTTGATTCCTGAAATTTTAGAGCAGAATGATCTTCAAATAGGTATTGCGGTGCATGATATTACGCAGCCTTCCGTTGCGCACAATGGAAGTTCCGGCGCGAAAATTCCGCTTTCTGCTTCTGCAGGTTTTGCTTTCATATCGCACTTATATAATTACTCACTGTTCGGCGGCGCTTCGATAAAAGAAACTGATGTGAGACTTTCAGCCGGTTATGAAATAACGGCGCTGAAAGCCGTTGCCTTTGGAATTGAAAATGAATTTTTAGTCCGGCTCGGTGCAGGAAGAATTATTAATAACGACACTCAAGGTGATTATAACGGAGGATTTGGTTTTAGGGTAGAAAATTTACGAATTGATTATTCATATACCTATCAAACGGCGGTACGAAACATCGGCGGAATTTCATCTATTTCCATTGGATATGATTTTTAGCATGAAAAAAATACTTTTCCTTTCCATAGCTATTCCAATTGCTCTTTCTGCGCAATTTATAAATCGGGACGAATTGAAGAATGATCAAGGGTATTTGAATTATTCCGGAAGAAATTACGAGAACTATGCGATTCAATTTAATAAGAGAAAAATTTATGATAATTTCGGAAACTTTCTTGTTGACGGTTTATCAATTTATGATCTCGGCGAAACACAAGATCCCATTCAAGGAGAAAGCAAAGTATTAAAAACAAAATATTATAACTTGTGGTTTAACAATTTATTAATTGGAAATGATTCGTACGGCGGATTTACATCGCGCTTGATGGTGGGAGAGGCAATTCGAACAAAATTTACTTCTTTAACATTTGATAAAGCCCGGTTTAACGGCATACGCTGGGATGCGGCAACGAATAAATATCGCGGAACAGTGCTTGCGTCACGGGAATCGGATCCGCTGCGTTTAAGTTTTGATGCCGTTGCGCTTCCGAATGCCATCACTCGTACGCGAAATTGGACCACCTATCTTTTGGGCGGACATTTTGAAACCGATCTCGGCGATGTATTAACCATTGGTGCTACGTTTGTCAATCAACACCAAATTCATAACACGATTAACAGCAGCGAAAGTTCTATGAAGGGTGATGTTGCCAACGGAATTCCGCGTGTTATTTTCGTCCGCGTAAAAGATGATACGCCGAATGATTTATCCGGACCGATTGTGTACGGCTTACCGAAGGTATATATAAACGGTCAAGAGCACGCAACGAAAATTATTAACGGCGGCGTACCCGATCAGTATAACACCAATCTTAACAATCCCATTCAGTACTGGGTGTTTTATGATGCGAATAGTGCCGCAAATTTTGATATTAATAACGTTCTCTACACCTTCGGTGCGCAGCCGAGAGATGTCGGGGGAATTCTCGTAACTGACCAGCACACCTCTTATACTCAATATGCGCAGCAGTTCGGGAATAAACCTGTTCCGACTTTTCCGGTTGAATTACGCGGAAGAAAATCCATCACATTTGCATTCGTAATGCCGTTCGGAGTGAGCGATGTAAAAATTTCTTTACTGCTGGCAAATGATTATTTAGTGGAAGCCGCGCATGACTATCTTCAAACAATGATTTCTGATACGTATCAGGATGAAACGCTGACGAGAAATCATTACGATCCGAATTCAGTGGCAATACCGACGCCGTTTTTTCCTGCTGTTCGCGCCGAAGGGAACGTACAGGATGCTTCCAATAAAAAGTGGGTAACCTATACGTACGGACTGAATACCGGGATGTCGCTCTATGGAATGAATTTTAAGTTTCAATGGAACGGATTTGAACTGGAAGGCGAATTAAATACTTCTTCAACCTATCGTAAATATCCTCTGCTTTCGGCTCCGTACAGCGAGCAAAAAGGATTGGCGTATTATCTTCGAGGAGTTAAAAAAATCGGCAGACTTACGCTTGGTGGCGAGTTCTACAGAATTGAACCGACGTATTCCACCGATTTAAATATCTATACGTTAGAAAACAGCTATTACAGCGCCTTAACTCCCGACCGGCAAATTTCTTACATTCCGCCTGATATGACTCTTTCTTACAACAGCGGCAGCGATCCGCGTAATTATCCGACGAATGGTCCGGAAGTAATTTTGCCCGGCGGAGCTTTTTATTCTCTTGTGGATGATAATGATGATAACGATCGATGGGAAGACGGCTTTTATTTTTATAACGCTACGGTCGGGCAGTTTGCCGGCAACACCGATGTTCTTCATCCCGACCCGAGAGATGTTCATCCGTATAATTTGGGATATCGGCAGAACATTAATGAGCTCTCCGGATTTACAGATATTATACGAAAGCCGGATACCGGAATTTTTCCCGGTAAAGATAAAGACAGAGACGGAATTCCGGACGATGATCGAAACTCAAATGGTATTCCCGATTATCAGGAAAATTTTATGACCTATTACAGCGATCCGCCGGATTTTGAAGCGGGTGATGATTGGAATAATAACGGCGTGATTGATGAACAGGAGAATGATATTTATCCTGACTATCCGTATGAACCGGATATTAAGGGATATCATTATTTTGGATTTTTGGAAGCAGCAAAAAATCTTTCCATCGGTGTTGGCATAATTAATCAGGAAGCCATTGCCCGAGGCGGCAAGAATGCCGTTAATTACTTTAAGGGAACTTATGATATTGCGGCTCCCCGGTTTGGCGCACTGCACGTGTATTATACCTTAAAGCGCGTACACGATAATATTGCGAACAACGGTTATCAATTCGGAAAAGATAAAAACGGTAATCCCGTTTCATTAATTAATCCGACTCCGGGATATGTACTGGATCCTCTTTTGTACCGAAACAGTTTGGTGCATACGTTGTATTTAGGAACACAGTACAAACAAATTGCTAATCTTAATATTGAAAATAATATCCGGTACGAATCCAATACTCAATATCAAGTCGGCTTTCCAAGTCTGGAAAAAGTCCGGTTAAATCAAATGGTGGATGAGCAATTTTTCGGATTGAGAACTTCTATTGCGCTGGTCAATAAGATTGACTATGCCTATTCATTACTTTCCAACAGATTAGTCTTTCGTCCGCAGTTTAAGATTCGGACCTTGAAAGTTGTTACCGTCAATAGATTTGATAACGGCTTGGAAGGAACAACCATTAACACTAATGTGCAGACAACAATCCCGATTTTTAGAATTGATTACCGGCTGACTGAATCGACCGAGCTTCATTTCGGCGTACAGGGAACAACACTCTTCGGATTAACGGATGGACTGTTATACAAGGAGAGAGATTTACGGACCGGACTGACGGATTATAATTCTAATACAACGGCGATTTCTCTTACCAATAAAACCCAATATAGCGGATATAATATTGTTATTGATTTCGGCGTTAACTTTACGAATAAACATTATTTAAATATACCGCAAACTCCGACCTTTAATCCGGTGATTAATAGTTCATTAATTTATTTTTCGATATTTGCAGGGTACTAATCATGAAGCACCTTTTTTGGATTCTGATCTTCGTGATTGCCGGATGTGATTCAGCGTATCACTACGTTGTCTTCCCGCCGAAAAGGGTAGATTATATTCTCGTTCCTGATTCGGCGTTAACGCAAAAATTTCTTCACTCGTCAGATTATGTTATCAGCAGCGATAAAAAATCAGTTAGTTATGACCGTAAGGATTTTAAGGTTGAAGTAAAATATATTTCCGATTATCAGCTAAATACGTTTGAATTTCCGGAACAATCGTCCAACGGTTATTATTCCACCAATCCGTTTACCTACGGAAACTGGGTTGATCCGGAGTTAGGATATACGCCGAATCGTTTTACGGTGTTTAAAATTACTATTTATAATTATTCCGGTACAAAAATAAATTTTGACCCGGAAAATGCGTATCTTGAATCTGAACGGGGAGATAAGTTAATTAGTTATGGGCGGGAAGAAAAAAGCAGCCGGAATCCGAGTTTAGAAGCGTACTTCAAAAAGCGAAAAGGAACTTCCGGCGTTGATGATGATGTGTTTGAAAGCCGTATGGGAATTATCCGCCGTACGGTTCATTTTCTGGGGAAACCGGTTTTCAAAAATGAAGTGAAAGACGGTTTAATTGTTTTCGATCCGCTTGCCGATGATGCCGGTAAAATAAAGTTGACACTGAAAGATTTTATTTTAGGGTATGATGAAAATAATCAGCCGTCGGAATTTGCCACACTGCAATTTTATTTTGATCGTGTTGCATTAAGCATAGAACAGGATTTTTCCGGCGAAACGGTAAACCGATATCAGGTTCATATTCTTCCGCCTGATTCACTGCCGACAGGAACTGCCAATATTACGGTTCGTACAAATAATGTGCAGCCGATTGAACAACTTATGCAGCCGTTGGATAATTATTTCTCTCATTCAACGAACTTTAAAATTAAATTTTCCCGTACGGATTTATCAAAGAAATCTCTTTCCGCTTCCAATATCGCTTTTATTTTTGCCGGCGATGAACCGATGACATTTATTTCTGAATACGAAGAACCGATGGCGGAATTTCTTGCGAAGGGAGGTTTTGTTGTTGCCGATGTCTTTGCGACAAACGAAAATAATAAAAATTGGAGTTACGTTAATAATTATTTCGGAAATATTGCGGAAAAACTCAACGGCAAACTTTCCATTTCACGAATTCCTTCGGACCATGTTATTTATCGTATTTGGAAAAAGTTTGATGCTCTTCCGCCTGTTGATATAGATTTATTTAACCTGCAGCAGAAAGATGAAGTGAACAGCAAAGAACGAATGTATGATTTCTTAATGGGCATTTATTACGAAAATAGATTAGCCGGTATCCTTTCGAACAGAGGATATGCCATTTCATGGGGAGAATTTTACGCGTCGGAATTTCGCACCGGAAAAGATTATACCCAGCAGCGGGATTTGCTGAGCAATATACTTTACTACGCAATACAAACACAAAAAAAATGAAACTCTTTATCATCCATCTCTTTTGTTTTCTTTTGTTTTCAACGGTACTGCTGGCGGGCGACAGCGGGAAGAAGAGCGTTGTTTTTCTTGCGCGCGATTCAACAAACTTTTCTAGCGGCGGATTATCTGCGCCGTCAACATCATTGCTGGGCGGAAGAAAAACAACCGCAATGCTCTATTCGCTTGTTGTTCCCGGTTCCGGACAAACACTGTTAGGTGATCCGATTAAGGGAAGCGCGTTCACCGTTGTTGCGTTCGGCAGCGCGCTTACGGCGTTAATTTCTCACAATAACTTTGTTGCCAGCAATGAGCGATTAGATGCGTTGGATTATCAATACCGTTATTCAACATCGTGGGAGTCATCCGATGCTATTTACAAAATCTTAACCGATACGTATCATAAACGAAGTAAATATCAAACAATGAGAAATACGTTTATCGGAATATCAGCGGTCATTTGGACGCTAAATATTGCCGATGTAATTTTCAATACCGACGATAAAGGCGAGACAATTTTTTCCCTTATTCATGCCGAACAATCTTCCGAAATGATTGCGGGGAATATTCTGCACCAGCAGAACAGAGTAACACTTTCAATACCTTTGAATTAATTTTTGGATGAAATGAAAAATATTTTTTTACGATGTGGGATGATTTTTTTGTTGGCGGCGTTTTTTGGCTGTCATGAAGAACGTCTGTTATCTCCCGATACCCATAACGGCAGAGTTCCTGATGTTATTAATTTATCATCGAGAATTGATACGACACGAACGTTAAATCAAAAAAAATATAAAGTTGTACTAATGTGGGGATATGATACCATTCGTTATGCTCACAATCCGAATTTAAAAAATTGGGAAGTGTACAGAGTTATTGCCAATGATACGCTGACGTATAAATTTCAACTGCAGGCAATGGTAGAAACACCGCAATACATAGATTCTTCAGTGGCGATACAGCCGGGAGGGCGGGACTCTGTTGTGATGCTCTACCGCATTACACCGATTGGAATTGTTGATGAAAATAATATTCAATTCACCGGAAAGCCGAGCGATATTGTTCGGATTTCTCTTAAAAAATAACTCACCAATAAGGAGGTAACAATGAAATATGTTTACTCGTTGTTTCTGCTGTTGTTTTTGTTATCCGGTGTGAGTTTTGCGCAGCAGATTTTAGACCCGCAAAACTACATTACTGTTGATAACTACCCTAATACACCGACATCAGGAAATGATGCCGATAGTTCCACATCAGTTACCGATGAATATTTTGAATATCGAGGGTGGTACACATCGGCATCTAATCTTTCATGGGGAGGCGGGCACAGACAAAAATCCCGTTTGGGCGGCGCCGAAGTTATTGGCGCAACGGCTACCTGGGTTATTAATATTCCGCCTGAGAAAGGGGGAACATATTTAATTTATGATTATGTTCTTCAATCTACTCCTAATAACGCATCCAATGTTTTTTTTACATTAAAACGAGAATTTGAATCTGAAAATGCTGATTCCATTCGTCATGATTTAAGAAGGTCAACTTGGGATTATATGAACGGAGTAACGCTGGGCGCCTGGGTTCCGATTATGATTAATACATTTTCGGCAGGAAGCAAAGCATACGTTACCATGGGTGCAGATTCCGCTTCCGGTCCGACGATTATGCGTGCCGATGCGATCCGGTTTTTACGAAGTACAGCGACAGGCGCCGATATGGAAGTCGGAAAGCGTTCGCGAGATGGATTTGATTCTGTCCGGCTTCGTGAACTCTGGTTAGATTCTCCAATCGGCTCGATAAACTATCAAGATTTTCCGATTTTTAATATTGGAAAAGAAGATTTAATTGTTTCCGATGTTCATGGGCTTGTAACGCCAAACCGATGGTTGGTAAGAATTCCGAATAACGGTTCGTTCCCGTTAGTTGTTCCTCCGGGTGAAAAAAGAATTATCCAAGTCGGTTTCCGGCCGTTCCAAGAAGAACAAATAACCGATACATTAGAATTTTTAAGCAATGATTCCGCGGAAACAAGCATAAAGATTCCGGTTTTTGGAACTGGAGTAAACTATAATTTTATTCTCAATGCTTCTAATACAAACGAACCGAATTATAACGCACCTTTTGATGAAATCGGTAACGAACAACGTCCGCAGATAATTTTGAATGGAGCATTTTTAAATAGCACCGCGGCTTCATTTCCGTATCCTATTCCCAGCGGAAACCGAGCTAGTATTGTGAACACCAGTATGGATCCGGCAACATCCGGAGAATATGTTTTTTATTTACCGGACAGCGTTAACGGTCAGCCTGGTTCAACAGGGTTCTATTATATTGAGTGGGGAATTCTCGGCGGTTCAACAAACGGGTGTTCCAATGCAAAGGTGCGAATTGTTACTCCGTTTGTTTCTGATACTATTAAAACCACAACTTCATTTCAATTTGGAGCAGTTGCTCCACTGGCATCATTTAGTATTGTCGGCGGAAGATCATATCTCTTAAATCAAGGTGGCCCGACAAAAGTGAAATTCTCCTATGTAACATGGGATGATCCTTCTCCGGCAGGCGGATTTATGCGGTTAGATTTGCTTCGTATTCGTAAAGTGCCAACCGGTGCATCCATTGCGGCAAAAAACTTTATTGATTTTAATAAGGTCTCAATTTATGAAAACGAGCGTCTGATACAAAATAATTACCATACCGACCTTGAAATCAGCAGTAACGGTGAATCGGCATTAGTAATTGACAGCGTTGTGCTTGCTGACAATAAATTTAAACGGTTTTATAATTTAAAAGGGTTACCGGAATTTCCTGCTATGCTTCCGGCTATTAACGGCACGCTGAAATTTACCGTAGAGTTTCTGCCGGATTCGATTGCCGACAGCTTGTGGACGACTTTACGTATTTATTCAAATGATACATTATCGAGTCCTTTTAGTGTTACACTTCACGGTGAAGGAATTGGTACTGCGTTAACAATTGAAGAATCCGATATTCAATCTTCGTATGTCTATCCCGCTGATCCCGTTATCTATCCTGATTTAGCAAATATGGATAAGTGGCAGACCATTTCCGGCGGCAGCGGTGGCTCAAGACTTGTTGGATATATTTATCATTTAAAAGGAGACCCTGCCAATGATAATAAAGCGTATGTTGAATATTTCCCGAGTATTCCAATGCTGGAAGGGAAGGGAGTTGAATTAGACACATTCTCCGTTTATGCGGCTATCCCAGCCGGTTCAAGCAACGGTTCACCGGCGGCAAAATATTCCATCTTCCCGTCCGGAGGAAATCGCGTGGATTCCATAGTTAATCAAAATGGACGTGCAGGCAGCACAAAATATCTTGGTGATTTCGTCTTCCTGCGTTCCGGTTCACGAGATGCACACGGCGGAGCGGCAATTAACGGATATATCCGCTTAGAAAATGACACCGCATTGGTCAATGCGTATTATAAAGATTCATTAGAGAATATTGCAAAACGTGATACGTTTGTTTTACGCGCCGATGCTATTATTCTGTATGAAAAGAATCTTGTTATGGGTGTCGGCTATAAAGTGTATCCTAATATTCCGGATGTGTATTCATTAAATCAGAATTTCCCGAATCCGTTTAACCCGACGACACAAATTCGTTTCGGATTGCCGCAAAGCGAAAATGTAACGTTAAAAATTTATGATATTCTCGGCAGAGAAGTGCGCCAGTTGATTAACGAACGCTACGATGCCGGAACGTTTACCGTTGCATGGGACGGAAAAAATAATCAGGGAATTAAAATTGCTTCC